>JBLIKS010000136.1:0-7410 GCA_047635555.1 Candidatus Azotimanducaceae bacterium | reverse complement strand
CGGTGGGTCGTGCGCTCACCGCCGAGGGCTACACCGTCAAGCCCAACCGGCTGAAGCTGCCGAACGTCGTTGGTGACATCGCCGAGCGGATCGACGCGGTCTTCCAGCGGGTCGACAAATACAACCAGCAGTTCCACGTACTTGGCGAGATGAACAAGACAATCGCCGTCGACATCAGCGCGGCACAGCGTGACCTCGGCTACTCCCCCGACGTGTCGCTCTATGACGGCATGCGACGCAGTATCCAGTGGTGCCGCGAGCAGGGCATCGAGCTATGACCACGTATCTCGTCACCGGGGGGAGCGGCTACTTCGGTTCACTGGTTGCGCAGCGCCTGCATGCAGCGGGCGAAACGGTACGCGTGCTCGATATCAACGACGCGCACGACCGGCCGACCGACGTTGAGTTCATCCAGGGCGATGTCCGTGATATCGATGTGGTGCGCGAAGCGGTCGATGGCGTCGACGTTGTCTTGAATAACGTGGCGCAGGTGCCGCTCGCTCAAGATGAGTACCTGCTTCGGTCGGTGAACGTTGACGGCACAGTCAACCTGCTCGAGGCCAGCGCAGCGAGCGGCGTTCGTAAGGTCGTACACACCTCGTCGAGCGCCGTGTTCGGTGTCCCCAAGACCAACCCCGTGTTGCCAACCACGGTGCCGTCGCCGATGGAGGCGTATGGCCATGCCAAGCTCGCAGCCGAGTGGGCCTGCCTCGTCGCCGCTCGACAGGGCCTCGATGTATCGATCGTCCGGCCGCGCACCATTCTCGGCCACGGTCGCCTCGGTATTTTCGGCATCCTCTTCGACTGGATCGCCGACGGGCACGATCCAATCGTGTTGGGCGACGGCTCCAACCGCTACCAGTTTGTCCACAGTGATGATCTTGCCGACGTGTGTCTGCTGGCAGCCGAGGCTGAATCCCCTGGGGTCTTCAATGTCGGCACCGATCGGTTCGGCACCATGCGCGAGACCCTCGAAAACTTGTGCGCACACGCTGGCACCGGCTCACAGGTCCGTTCGCTCCCCGCCGGCCCGGCCAGCCTGGCCATGTCGCTGACCGCAAAGCTGGGGCTTGCTCCGTTCGCTCCGTATCACTGGATGATGTATTCAAAGTCGATGTGGTTCGACCTGGAACATCTCGAAACGCAGCTCGGATGGACGCCGCAGTGGTCGGCAGATGACATGTTTGCCCAGAGTTACGACTGGTTCCTCGAGCACCGGGCGGCCACGAGTGATGCCAATGCCTCGCATCATCGACGGACCTCGAAGCAAGGCGTACTCGGGCTCGTGAAACGCTTGTCGAGCGTGCTTCCAGCGGCTCGATGAGCCCAGTGACACCTGCAAGCCCAGTGCAATGACGCGGCTTGCTGAGCTGCTCCGACAGCGGTCGACAGCGGTGTCGGTTGCGGTGCTTGCCTGCTTGGCCTACGTACCGGCACTGACAGCTGCGCCTGGTCGGATGCCAGCCGACTCAAAGCTGTACGTCTACTTGAACCCGGGACGCTTCCTCGTCGACACGACGACGTCGTTCGATCCACGCCAATTCGCCGGCTGGGTACCGCATCAACACATTGCATACCTCTGGCCGACCGCTCCCTGGTTCTGGATGTTCGAGCAGCTCGGCGCGCCTGACTGGATAGCCCACCGACTCTGGATCGGCACGCTTCTCTTGGTCGCTGGGCTCGGCGTGCGATGGGTCAGCCGAGTACTTGGCCTGGCGCCGCTCGCCGCGCTCGTGGCGGCACTCGTCTATCAACTCTCGCCGTATGTACTGCCGTATGTCTCTCGGACGTCAGTGCTGCTGCTCCCGTGGGCCGGCCTCGGATGGATTGTCGGCCTCACCGTCTTGGCAGCCCAGCGCGGACGTTGGCGCTTCCCCGCAGCAATCGCTGTGGTCGTACTGACGGTCGGTGCAGTCAATGCGACGGCGCTGGCAATGATCATTCCGGCGCCGACACTGTGGCTTGCCCACGCCGTCTGGAACCGGTCGATTACTTGGCGGCGAGCACTCGCAACCGCCGCCAAGGTGGCTGTGCTGTCGACCGCTGTGTCGCTCTGGTGGATGGCGATGTTGATCATCCAAGGTCGGCGAGGCGGCGATGTGCTCGCCTATTCGGAGTCGCTGGAGTCGGTGTCGTTTACGTCAACGTCGACCGAGGTGCTGCGCGGGCTCGGCTACTGGCTGTTTTACCTCCGTGACTCTTTTGCCGCAGCCACCACCTCTTCACTTGCCCATCTGATCTCCATCCCGGTCGTGATTGCCGGCTTTGGCCTCGTTCTGCTGTGCCTGCTGGGCATTGTGATCAGCGAGTGGGAGCACCGGCGGTTTGCTGCGCTCCTCGTTGGCGCTGGTCTCGTGCTCGCCGTTGGTGTCCATCCAATTGACGACACGTCGCCGCTGATGTCGGCGCTGCTCGGTGACCGCGAGAGTGGCTTGGCGTTGGCGTTGCGCAGCAGCACCCGGGCAGTTCCTGTCTTGATGCTCGGCATGGCATTAGGTGCAGCGTCGCTTGTGTCCACCGCTCGAACGATGCAGTTCCGGCGCGGGCCGATCTGGTTCGGCGGGGTGCGCGCATCGGTCGCGATCGCCTCGGTCATTGGCCTCCTCGCCGTCGTCAACCTGCCGGCTCTCCGCAACGGTGGTTTCGTCGACCCAACACTCGAACGCGACGAGCAGCCACCCGCTGCGTGGCTCGATGCTTCAGCCGCGCTCGACGCGCTCCCCAACGGCTACCGAGTACTCCAGATTCCCGGCACCGAGTTCGGTGCGTACCAGTGGGGCTACACGGTCGATCAGCCGCTCCCGGCGCTCACTGAACGCCCGCTTTTGACGCGTGACCTTCTCCCGCTCGGCAGCCCAGCCGCAATGGACCTCGTCTTTGCACTCGACGACCGCGTGCAAGACGGAACACTCGATCCCGCCGCTGTCGCGCCAATCGCCCGGCTGCTCGGCGTCGACACGATCTGGCTGACGAACGATGTGCAGTTCGATCGATTCCGCCTCGCTCGGCCCGAATTGGTCGCCGACCTCCTTGCACACGGTGGTGTCGAAGGGCTCGGCGAGCCAACGTCGTTCGGTGAACCGACAGCCATGTTGCCTCAAGTTCCGTACATCGACGAGCAGTCGATCGGCAACGCGCTGGTCGGCACCGCGATCGCTCCGGTGCAATTGCTGCCCGTGAGTCGCCCTGTTCCGACCGTCCGAGTCAAAGACGAAATCGTGGTCGTATCAGGCAGCGGTGACGGCCTCGTCGATGCTGCCGGCGCTGGGCTGATCGACGGCACCGAACTGATTCGCTACAGCGCATCGCTCGACTCGGCCGAGGTTGCCAACGCACTGGATGCTGGCGTGTTGCTGATTGTCACCGACTCGAACCGCGACCGGGCACATCATTGGCGGAGCTCACAAGACGTTCACGGCGCCACCGAGTTCGGCGGCCCCGGGGTCGACGTGCTGCGCTTCGAGCCGGCTGACCAACGGCTCCCCGTCTTTGCCACGGCCGAGGCCGCGACGCAGACCGTCGTGATCCAAGATGGACCGGTCCGTGCAACTGCCAGCGCCTATGGCGAGCCGTTTGCGTATCTTCCTGAGCACCGGCCGGCCATGGCGATCGACGGCGACCTCACCACGAGCTGGGTCGTTGCCGACCGTTCACCCGCCATTGGAGAATTCATCCGGCTCGACGTGTCGTTCGACTTTGACCACATCACCCTTCGCCAGCCGGATTCGGCGCCCGGCACAAGAGTGATCACCGACATCCGTATCGATGGTCTCGGTGACCCGATCAGCGTTGCGCTCGATGAACGTTCGCTCACAGGTACGGGGCAACGCATCGAGATCGGGGGTGCCGCCGGTTCGACCGTCGACATTGTGATGACCGGCACGAGTGCTCCCCAGCCGCCTATTGCTGGCGCCATTGGTGCTGTCGGGTTTGCCGAAATCGAACTCGGTCTCGCTCCCACAGTCGAAGTGATTCGAGTCCCCACCGATGCGACCGACGCAGGTTCCGACAACCCGACGTCGTATGTTTTCTCGCGGCTTCGTGCCGACGCACAAGATCGATTCCGGAGCGATCCGGAGCCGACGCTCAATCGTCAGTTCGACGTGGCTGCCGACATGACATCGAACATTTCGGTGACATTACGGGTGATGCCGAACGCTTCCGGCAACCTGCTTTCGCAACTGTTCGACGAGCGGGGGCAGGCTTCTGATCACCTTGCGGGCACCCTGACGGCGCGGGGCCACGCTGCTGTCGACGGCGATCCGGCAACTGCCTGGATCACTCCGTTCGACGATGTTGTCGGCCAATCGCTGACCGATCTTGGTAGCGGCTCGTCAAGCACCATTCGCCTCACGCAATTGGTGGGCGATTTCTCCCCCGTCACCACCCTTCGGATCACCGACGGCGAGGGCAACTTTGACGTTGGTATCGCTGGGCCTGACGTCACCATCGAGTTGCCACGACCGGTCGACGTGACGCAAGCGAGCGTGACGCTTCTCGAGATCGACGCGCGGCGAACCATCGACCGCCGGTTCGGTGAACCCGTCACGCTGCCGGCAGCGATCAGTTCGATTGACTTTGTCGGAAGCACGATCGATCGATCGTCGACATTCGTAGCGAATGATGAATGCCGCGACGATCTTCTCGAACTCGATGGAAAAGCCTTGGGTGTTTCGGTTTCGCTCGACGTCGACGCAGCACTGTCAGGCGACTACATCACCGTCGATGTCTGCGACGGCCCGCTCGATCTTGTTCCGGGAACGCATCGCCTTTCGACAGCAGCAGGCCACACCACGGGAATCGACATCGACCGTGTTGTCCTGCAACCGGGCGAACGCGCAGCCAGCACGACGTCAGCAATCGACCCGACCCAAACCGTGCTGGTCGAAGGTGGTCGCCACGCCCGCACCGTCGCCGTTCCGCCATGCCCGACAGGTTGCTGGGTCGTGCTCGGTGAGGGATTCAACGACGGTTGGACGGCACGTACCTCCAGCGGCATGCTGCCTGGGCCAGAACTCGTCGACGGCAATGCAAACGGGTGGTGGATCACCCCGACCGATGCGGCCACGACCGTCGAGATCCAATGGACACCACAGCGCACCCTCTCGATTGCGCTCTTCGCCTCGTTGTTCTCAGCGCTCGCCGCACTCGCGATTGTCGTGCTCGACCGTCGACGATCGAGCGATGTGGCGCTGACAGCAATCGCACCCGAGCTTGCGACGTGGAACCCTGACGCCCGACGATCGATCGTCCTCATCGGCGCCATCGCCGCGGCCGCCGCCGCACTCGTAGCCGGGTGGATGTGGGCAGTTCCCGCCGTTGCCGTCGCCATCGTCGCCGTTGTTGCGCGTCGTGTTCGAGTCTTGGCAATCGCCGGTTGGTTGATCGTGGCGGGGGTGTCGTCGACCGTGATTTTCGTCGTGGGCGTCGAACGTCCCTTCCCGAACGCCGGCTGGCCCATTCGCTTCGAGTGGCTCCACGGCTGGACCCTGCTGGGCATCATGCTCCTGATGTGCTCGGCGTTGACCAACCGGCGACAACCCGTACCAGAGGCCAGCTGTGAGGCAACGTCTGGCGATGAGTGACCGTCGCTATCACCCAGCGCTTGACGGCCTCCGTGCGGTTGCCGTCATCTGCGTCGTGTTATTCCATGCTGGTGCAACATCGGGCTTGACCGACCTTGCACCGGGCGGTTTCATTGGCGTTTCGGTGTTCTTCACACTGTCGGGCTACCTCGTCACGACCGTGCTGCTTCGCGAGATCGATGATTTAGGCGGTCTCGATGTCCGTCGGTTTTGGGCACGACGCATCAGGCGATTGGCGCCGGCGTCACTCACGATTGTGGTCGGCGCCGTCGTGCTCGCACCCTTGTTCTGGGCTGGCTTTCGCTGGGTCGATGCTGCTGCGGGAGCGTTCGGATACACGAACTGGCACGTGATTGTTTCCGGCGAGGGGCAGTTGCTCCGGACCATCGTCGGCCCGCTTGGCCCGTTCTGGTCGCTGGCGGTCGAAGAACAGTTCTACGTCCTTCTGACCGTCGCCGTGCTGATCGCTGTCCGCACGAAACGGCCCGTCAGAACGCTCTCAATCATCGTGGCTGCATGCTGGTTTGGATCACTCCTCGTTCAACTCCTGGTGTCGGGTCCGCAGTTCCGCCTTGAGTTCGGGACCGACGCACGTGGCACCGAGCTGCTGGCTGGCTGCGGCCTCGCCCTGCTGCTGCACGTTCGCCCTGAGGCACTTCAACGCTCAGCTGCGTGGCTCACGCCTGTCGGGATCGTCGGGTTCGTTGTCATTCTCGCGCTGGCCTCGACGACTGACTATGACCCACCGTGGTTGCTGCGAGGCGGCTACGCAGCCGTGTCGGTTGTCAGCGCCGTGCTGGTGGCATCTCTGCTGCTGCCCGGCCCCCTCACACGGCTTCTGGCTCAGGCGCCGTTCGTGGCGGTTGGCCAGATGAGCTACTCGTGGTACGTCGTCCACTGGCCAGTCATCCTGATCATGACAAGCGATCGGATCGGGATCGATGGTTGGCCGCTGCTCGCCGCGAAGGTCGTTGCCTCGTCGGTTGCGGCTGCCGTGCTGCACCTGGCGATCGAGCAACCATTGCGGGCCAAACGAACGTTAATCGCTCAGTGACAGACAAAGCGCCGATTGCGGCATCGGTGGCGACATGTCGGGCCGAATATCCACCTCGCCGCGGACAACATCGGCGGGCAAGAAAAACGCTTCATTGCCAATCTGAGCAAAGAAGAAGTTCTCGATGGCGTCGACGGTGATCGTATAGCGGCCATCGCCAACGTCGAGCGGGAGATCGATGGTGACGACGTTGCCAGACGTGAAGGTTGCGCGCGGCGTCGGTGAGTCGAGACCCTCGACCGAAAGCTGCCAATTGACTCCAGCCGCGAGCACGCCGTCACCATTCGCGCTGTCAACATCGAGGGCCCCGGTTGCCTGGCGCACGCCCTCGGGCCTGTCGAGTGCCACCCATCTCCCCTGTTCGGCAATCCACACGCCGCTGCAGTCGCTCGTGACGCCCACGATGCCGTCGCGCGGCACGGGGGTCGCTTCGTCGATGACAACCAGGCTGTCGTGGCCACCGCCGAAGACGGTGTCGTCGAGCGAATATCGCGCCTCGGTGAAGCCAACGGTCTTGTAGCTGATATTCCAAATCGCTAGCGATGCATTAACCCAGAGACCCCACACTGCGAGTACAGCGACCCCTCCTTGAACGACCTGTCGGCGTTCGAGGTCGACGAGCAGCCAGATCCCGATTGCAGCAGCAAAGATGAGTGGCGGCAACATGTCGATGAGATATCGATTGGCGATAAACCCAATCAGGAACGTCGGCATGGCCCCAAGAGTGGTTGCGATAACCACGGTGAGCCATGTCAGGGCGCGACGTCTGAC
>JBLIKS010000135.1:0-7427 GCA_047635555.1 Candidatus Azotimanducaceae bacterium | reverse complement strand
GATTGGCACTGCCGGTCACGGTGACTACAGCACCACCATCGGCCTCGAACGCCGAGCCACTCGTCGCGTTGATGGTGTTGATGCCCCCGCTGTTGAACGCCAGCGTTCCACCGACGGTCACATCGACCGTGTTGGCGCTGGTGGTTTCCAGATCGGTGTTCGGTCCCGAGAAGGTGACGCTGTGGTTCACACTGTTGATGACCGAGAGCGCCGACGACGTGCCCGTGTTCGCCGTAACGTTGCCAGTGAATCCTGTGGCGCCACCGCTGTTGTTCCGGATCCGAATACCGCCACCAGCGTTTCCATTGTCGGTCAAGTTCCCCGACAATGTCACCGCTCCACCACTTCGTCCGGAAACCTCCACCGCGAGCCCGCTCGATGCACTGGAGTACACGGACGTCGCAATCGCGATCGTGCTATTGCCGCCGATGATTTCAACGGACGTCCCGGCGCCGGAGTTTGTGATGGTCCCGCCATTGACCGTGAACCTTCCGTTGAGATTGTCAAGCCGGATGCCCTCGTCGGTGCTGACCGTCGCCGAGAGATCGTCGAGAACGACATCGACGGCGACCCCGCCGGACCCGGTGAGATCCACGCCACCGCCTGTTCCAGAGATCCCGACCTCGCTGATCGTGAGTGCACCGACGGCTGCACCGTTGATACCCGTGCCGCCCGTGTTGCCGATGTCGAGACCGCGCACAGTGTTCGCTGTTGCCAAGTCGATGCCATGGGCGGTTCCGGTCGTCGCAATGATGATCGGGGCAGTGCTCGACGTCGTCGGCAGCGCCTTGCTGAACGGGGCCAGTGTGACGCCGGTGATCGTCGGAATAGTTTCAGTCGCCGCCTGCCCTACGAGTGTCTGGTCATTGCGCAGGCTGACTCCATCGGTGTAGGCGCCCGTTCCGGTGGCGACGAAAATCGAGTGACCCGGTTGCGCCGCCCCCGCGCCAGTGTTGACCGCATCGAACGCACCAAGCGTCGTGAAGGGGTTCTCGAGCGTGCCATTGTTGCCGGTCGCGGTCGTGGCATTGTCGATGAACCAGATCATGTCGCTGACCGTGATCGTCGCCGTCGCGATGTTCGAGCTGCCGCTGGCGTTGGACACGGTGTACGTGAAGGTGTCGTCGCCCATGAAGCCTGGCGGCGGCGTGTAGTCGAACCCGCCATTGGCCGCAACCGTGACCGAACCCTTCACGCCGCTGCGACCTGTCGCCGTCGTCTCGGTTGCGGTGGCCACGTTGGTTGCCACGCCCTGCACCGTCGCAACCGAAAGACCGGTTCCCGCATCGGCGCCGGCGCCCGAGATGAGGCCGTTGCTTGCGGCAGGCGCGATGCCGACGTTGCCGGTCGAGCCGTATGCGTCGTTGGATGCGATCGGTGTCGATGTCAGTGTCGATGTCGATGTCAGTGTCGGTGTCGATGTCGATGTCGGTGTCGATGTCGATGTCGATGTAGATGTCGATGTCGATGTCGGTGTCGATGTCGGTGTCGGTGTCGATGTTGGTGTCGGTGTCGGGGCGGTGTCGTCCAGAAACCACATCGCGACCATCAATGATGCGGCGGCGAGAGCGATCGAACACGCGACGAGAACAACGGTCGTGCGCCTGCTCAGCATTCGACCAATTTTCCCTTCCGCCTTTGTATTCATGGCGGCGGAATGTATTCACGGGGGCGGAATTAAACTCATCTGCTGCGTTAATGCCAGATTCTTGGGAATTGCGCCTGACTCATGGCCGCGAGGCAGCTGCGTTGACGGGTGACGAAAGCGTGAGGTCGACCCGAGCCAGCCGCTGGGGCGACGGATCAGACCGAAATTACTGACCGGCGATCAACTCAGATTTATACGATACGCAGGCCTGATATCGCCCGAGAGATGACCAGCTGTTGGATCTGCTCGGTGCCTTCGAAGATGTCGTGGATCTTCGCGTCACGGTGCCAGCGCTCAACCGGGTACTCGCGGGTGTAGCCGTAGCCGCCGAGGATCTGGATGGCACGCTCGGTCACCCATGTGGCAGTGCGACCAGCCTTGAGCTTGGCCATCGAGCCTTCGGCGTTCACGAAGCCCTTGTTCTTGCCGAGCCAAGCGGCTCGCCAAATGAGGTTGCGGGAAGCTTCAATCTCGGTCGCCATGTCAGCGAGCATGAACGCAATCGACTGGTTCATGATGATCGGCCGACCGAAGGCTTCGCGCTCCTTGGCGTACTGCAACGAGTACTCGAAGGCGGCACGAGCCACACCGAGCGCCTGGGCACCAACGGCGGGGCGGGTGGCCTCGAAAGTCTGCATCGCTGCCTGTGAATTGCCCTTCTCACCGCGACGCACCCGGGCGAGGCGCTCGTCGAGCTTCTCCTTGCCACCAAGCAGGCAACGGCCGGGCACCCGCACGTCGTCGAGGACGACCTCGGCCGTATGGCTCGCACGGATGCCGTGCTTCTTGTACTTCTGGCCCTGCGACAGGCCCTTCGTGTTCGGGGGAACAACGAACGACGCGTGGCCCTTCGAGCCAAGCTCAGGGTCAACAACTGCAACCACGACGTGGATGTTGGAAATACCACCGTTGGTAATCCAGGCCTTCGTGCCGTTCAGCACCCACTCGTCTTTGGCCTCGTCGTACTTGGCTGACGTGCGGTACCCGCCGACGTCAGAACCGGCATCGGGCTCAGAGGCACAGAACGCTCCCAGCGCGAGCTTGCCTTTTTCGTCCTCGTAGCACTGCGGCACCCACTCCATCATTTGCTCAGGGGTGGCCGACGAAGCAATACCCGCAGCGGCGAGACCGGAGCCCATGATCGCCATGCCGATGCCGGCGTCGCCCCAGAACAGCTCTTCGATCGCAATCGGCATCGACAGGCCGGTCGGGTCGTTCATCATGGCCTCAGCCATGAACTCCCAGCTGTACAGACCGATTTCCTTGGCCTGCTCAACGATTGGGTACGGGAACTCTTCCTTTTCGTCCCACTCTTCACCAGCCGGGCGAACCACGTCAGCGGCGAAGTCATGGACCCACTTCTGAAGGGTCAGCTGGTCTTCATTCAGCTTCATGGAAAAATCTGTCATACCCCTAAGTTACCGACTGGTAACCCCCATGTCTACCCCTTGGTAACTTCGCGACCGAAGTGTCATGCAACAGGTAAGCGGCAAAAGTACGAGACCTGGCCAGATTAATCCGGGCGTCAGGGCTCGCGATTGGCAAGCTTGAGCAGGTCAGCGCCGATTTTCTCGACGATCAACTTCCCACCCGGCTGATAAACGTGGACGCCATCCCACCGGTACCCGATGTTCGTCGCGATTGCTTCGTCGTTGCACCATTCGGCCGGCCCATCGAGTACTCGCACCTCGCGACCGTACTGCCGAGACACCCACCGGATGACGACGTTGACGTGCGCGACACGGCCGTCATCCCCACGCTCCGGAAGCGGCGGAACAGCCGAGCCCTCGGCCGACACCGGACGCATGCACGGCACTTCAAGAATGGCCACGTCAGTACCGGTAGCAACGAGGGCATCGATACCCGACTGCAAATTGACCGCAAACTTCGAGTCAGCAGCCTGGGTGTTGAAGGCGTAGTACCTGTCTCCGTCATCAATGTCAAACACATCCCATGCGCCGATCACCACGAGGGCGACGTCAGCTCCGTCGGCAGCTGCGCTCCACTTGTCTTGCCAGCCAACGCAGGTCGCAAAGTTGTTGTCGAAGTTGCGGTCGCTGACAATCTTGCCGGAGTCCCAGACGCTGCAGCCGTCGATGCCGCCGTTCTCTATGACCGGGAAGACTTGCTCGAAACCACTCGGCAAATTGTTCGCCAAGGCACGAGCTTGCGAGTCGCCAACGATTGCGAGCTTCGGTCCAGCTGGCAGCGTCGTCGCCGTGGTCGTGGGCGCGTCGACGGGCACAGCGGTCGTCGTGTCTTGCGCCACCACCTCGCCCGCAATTGCATCCGCAGCGCCGTCAGCTGCTGTGTCAACGGCTGTGTCAACGGCTGGGTCAACGGCTGGGTCAACGGCTGGGTCAACGGCACCGATATCGAGCGAGCTGGCGTCGAAGACCGCGTCGTCGCCACCCTCGAACGGGTTGAACTGGTCGACGTTCACGTAGAAGATCCCGAGCCCGATCAGCACGACCAATCCGACCGCAATCGGCCCCAGCACGAGTTCACGCTGACCTGCCCAGAGTCGGCCGAGCAGACCTTCTCGAATAGGTGTCTCGACGAACTGGTACGACACCTCGGCAACCACGATCGAGACCAACATCGCGCCGACGAACGTGAGCGCCGAACCATCGAGTGCTCCGACGATCACGAAGATCGGCCAGCTCCACAGGTACAAGCCGTAGCTGCGCTTGCCGACCTCAACCAGCGGCTGCCATGACAGTGCCGACCGGTAGCCGATCGCTGCGGGGTGCACGGCGATCATCACCGCAATGACCGACAAGATCGAGGTGAGCGGCAGTACCCACTGGTACACGTAGCCGGCCGTCAACGTGGTGACCGCGAACGTGCACCCGAGTGCGGCGACGACTGCAGCGCCGATCGGATCAAGCAACCGGCCCACCGGTGCATCCGCTGCGCCAGGCGAACGCCATGGCCGCCAAATAAATGCGACACCGGCACCAAGCAGTAAGCCGCTCGACCGGGTGAAAGTTGACAGGTACATGAAGTTGGTGCGATCGAGACCTTTAAAAAGCCCGATCGGGCCACCGAGTAGCGACGGTGAACCTGACTCCAGGGAAAACGTCAACGCCATCACGAGAAAAGCTGCGCCGATCAGCAGCAGACCAACTATCCGCGCACTGCGACGCAGCTTCATGATGACGACGAACGTCAGAGGCCAGAGCAGATACCACTGCTCTTCGACCGCCAGGCTCCACACGTGCTTGAGCAGGGGATCGCTTCCAAAGTACGGGACGCTTCCAAGAATCTGGCCCCAGTTGCCGGCATAAAAGAAAGCCCACGGCACGTCACGCCGAAGGTCAGACACGTCTCGCTCAGACCCGAAGAAGGCCGCCCAGATAAGGACCGCAACGATCATCGCGAACAAGGCGGGAAGGAGTCGTCGGGCTCGACGGATCCAGAAGTTCTTGAAGTCGACCCGGCCGGTCTTCTCCTGCTCACCGATCAGCAGCGAGGTGATGAGGAACCCCGACACCACGAAGAACACCTCGACACCAAGGAATCCACCGGGCATCCACGAAAAACCACCGTGATAGAACAGTACGCCGATCACCGACAGTGCACGCAGGCCGTCGAGCGAGGGTTCGTACCCCATTTTGCCGGACCGCAGCTTGAGAAGAGCGCCAGATTCGCTTGTGGTGCTCCCCATCATCAGCCAGAAAGTTAACGGGACCTGGACGAACTCAACGAACCTCAGCCGATGATGTAGTTGCCGGCCAAGAGTTCGATCGGTGCGTCGCCTTCGCTCCAGATTCCAACGGGATCGGCACCAGCAGTGAAGGCTGCCAGCTGCTGTTTCCACTGGCGGCGA
Organism: Candidatus Azotimanducaceae bacterium; assembly: GCA_047635555.1. Taxonomy (GTDB): domain Bacteria; phylum Actinomycetota; class Acidimicrobiia; order Acidimicrobiales; family Ilumatobacteraceae; genus Ilumatobacter_A. The sequence continues at coordinate 1,947 of JBLIKS010000135.1, read as the reverse complement.
ACCATCGACACGCCACGGTCGGTCGATGACAGCTGCTCTTCGGAATGCACCGTGATCGGTCCCTGACTGACCTGGGTCTCGTAGTCGCCGGGGTACAGCTGATGTTCGTCGGCGGTGAGGTCGAACCAACTCTTGGCGTCCGGCCCATAGGTTCCGAGCCCCTGCGGCGGCGAGCCCTTCGGAATGCGCAAAATGCAGAACACGCGAGTTTGCGTGTCGTCGATCGGCTGAGCCCACGAAATGTTGTTGGTCTTGCCGAGGTACACCAGCGTCGGTGTCGCCACGACGCGTACGTTCGGAAAACGCGTCTCAGTCACCCTGTGGAGAGTCGTTCCGTCATCGAGCACTCGGTCCTGCGACGACGTCACACCACACTCGTGCAACTGCCAGTCGATATCGGGCCAGATCTCCAGACGAGAGTCGAACTGCGGACCGCTCATCGCATTGTGCAGAATGAACACGTGATACGGATCCATCACGTTCTCATGCGTCTGGAACCAGTTACAAGGCGCCACGTTCGGGCCGCCGAACGCGAAGTGGTCGACCACACGCAGCTCCTCGTCGTCACCCACGTCTTCGAAGATGTCGTACCGCGGGAACGCCGGCTGCTTGTCCGGCGGGCCCATGTACGTAAAAAGCACCCCGCCGAATTCGTGCAACGGATACCAGGGTTGTCGATACCTCTCACGGTTCCGACCGCGGTCGGGCTCGCAGGGCTGATCGGTGCAGGTGCCGTTGGCCGTGAATGCCCAGCCGTGATACGGACAGCGGATGCAGTCCTCTTCGACTCGCCCGTAGAAGAGGCTTGTGCCTCGATGGCAGCACCGCGGTTCGAGCAAGCCAGGGTTGCCGTCGAGCGAGCGATAGAGCACGAGGTCTTCGCCGAGCAGGCGGACATTGCGCGGGATCGCAGTGGCCTCGGCCGACAGCGCCACCGGCTGCCAATACCGCCGCAGCAATTCACCCGAGGGGGTTCCCGCGCCGGTCTCGTACAAGTCAGCATCCGAGACGCCAGCTGCTCGCCCGTATGCGCGGCCGTCATCTATCCGACCAGCATCCATCCGACCAGACCAGCACATCGGCCTCCATCAGAGCGAGGCCAGAAACACGATCTTCATCGACGTCAGCGACGGACGGATGTCCCGTCCTTCGTGGTCTCGACGATCCAGCCGCCAGATTGCAGCGCTTCGCGGATCGCATCGGCAGCGGCAAAATCCTTGTCGGCGCGAGCCTGATCGAGGGCGGCAGCCTGAGCGGCGACGTCGTCCGGCACGTCGGAGCCAGCCGACAATTCGAGACCGAAAGCAGTGCAAATCTCGTTCACCGCGGCGACGAGGCCTGCTACGTCCTCGCCAGCGTCAATGCCGATATTGACCTTGCGCACTGCATCGAACACGAGCGCCATGGCCTTGGGCGTGTCGAGGTCGTCGTCCATCGCAGCACGGAACGCGTCGATGGTCGAGGCGTCGCTCTTGCCTGACACGCCGACCGTGCGGGCTGCGAACCCGTCCAAGCCTGCAAGTGCCCTGACGGCAGCATCGATCATTGCCTGGCCGAGCTTGACCGGGCTTCGGTAGTGGGATTGAAGCAGCACGAGTCGGTAGGCGCGCGGGTCGTAGTGCTCGATCAGATCGAGCAAGTTCGACACGTTGCCAATCGACTTCGACATCTTCTCGCCCTCAGCATCAACGACGAACGCGTGATGCATCCAATGGTTGGCAAAGGTTTTGCCGAGCGCCACAGCCTGCGCCCGCTCGTTCTCGTGATGCGGAAAACGCAGGTCCTGGCCACCGCAATGCAGGTCGAAGCCCTCACCGAGCAGGTCGAGGCTCATAACAACGCATTCGCTGTGCCAACCCGGTCGGCCGGCGCCCCACGGTGATGGCCACGCCGGATCGCTCTCGGTCGGCGCATCGGCCTTGAACTTCCACAGCGCGAAGTCGGACG
>JBLIKS010000134.1:0-7479 GCA_047635555.1 Candidatus Azotimanducaceae bacterium | reverse complement strand
GCGGGCCCGTCGTTGGTGACGAGGATCTGCTGTTCAAGTTTGACCGATTCTCGCCCGCCGGATTCGCTGGCGAGGCTCTCGACACAGAGCACCATCCCTGCTTCGATGACACCGTCATAGCCGCCGCTGTCGAAGTGATCTTGGTTCAGAATCAGCGGATATTCGTTGCAGAGGCCGATGCCGTGAGCAACGCATGCATTGGTCAGCGAGTGGTACGGCTCGGGTGGGAGTAGGGCACGTTCGGCGATCTCTCGGAAGGTGGTGCCAGGTTGCATCAGGCCGATGTTGTATTCGACCTGTTGGTAAGCAGCGTCGTAAATCCGGCGTTGTTCGTCGGTGGGTGCGTTGTCGCCGGCGAGCCAGGTTCGTGAAATATCGATCGAGTAGCCGCCGACGCCGATCATGTCGGTGTCGAAGGCAACGAGGTCTCCACTGTCGATGACCTTATTCGAGCATTCTTGGTACCACGGGTTGGTGCGCTGGCCGGATGTGAGGAGTCGGGTTTCGAACCATTCGCCTCCGGTTTCGATATTTGCAGCGTGCAGGTGGGCCCACAGTTGCTGTTCGGTGATGCCCGGGCGGAGCGCGCTGCGCATCCGTGCAACTCCGTCGTCGCAGGCCGTCATTGCGAGGTGGATCGCCGCAACCTCTTCGGGTGTCTTGATGACCTTGGCCCTGTCAGCCACGGCTTGTCCGTCAATGACGTCGACGCCGTGGCATTCAAGCGCTCGGAGGCCGGTCGGGTCGAGACGGTCGACGGCAATTCTGCCCCGATTTCCTGCGCTCCTCGGGCCCAGAAGCGCATTGATCTCTGCCGCCCAGTCCGTCGCGAACTCCTGGACTCTGGGGCCCGCCACAAAGTGGTACCAACTGATGGCGTTGCGGACTTCAGCGACGTTGTGGTGCCCGTCGGAGAGGTGCTCGCAGCCCTTGAAGTCGAACAGTATGACCGGGCCCTCCACGGGGACGTAGGCGTAGCGGCATGCGTTGTGTAGTGAGTAGACCTGCATATTGGACGTGCCCGTGGCGTAGCGGATGTTGATCGGGTCGTAAAAGATGCCGGCCTCGCAGTCAGCAGCACCGATCGCTGCGCGCAGGCGGGCCAGTCGGCCCGACTCCAGCGCAGCGGTGTCGAACGCAGCCGTGTTCGAAGCGTTCGATTGCAACGTTGTCGCCGTCACAGCATCAACCCGTCGTTGGATTGGAGCTTCGACTGCTCGGCGACGAGGTGGGCCTCGGTGACCCGGCCGTAAACGGCACGGGTGCGGTCGACGGGGCCGATCACGCCTGGTCGATCGGCGTAGCTGAGCACGGCGACGTGGCGATCGGTTGTTCCGGTTACTTCGCCGACCTTGTGCAGTGAGTAGCGGCCGAGGAAGATCTGGAGATCTCCGGGGCGCAGATCGACCCGACGGATCGAGGGATGTTCGGAATCTGCGAGCACTTCACCAAGCCCGTCGATGTTCTCGTCGCCGGGTCGACGCAGGTTCGGGACGTAACAGAACAGGCCTCCAGCATCGGGTTGTTGCGTCATCAGGGTGACGACGTATTCGTTCGTGTCATAGTGCCAGGAGAGTTCGTTGCCGGGCGGCACCACCGTGGCGATGAGGCCAGCGAGTGGATCGGCGTACTCGAAGATGCGTTCGACACCAACGCATTCCTTCACGAACGCCTTGAACTTGGGTGACGCGTAAAGCCGATGCGCGACGGTGTGGGGCCCGATCATGTCGCGGGTGATGTGGCCCGTCCCACGGCGAAAGGTCAGCCGGCGCGGGTCGTCAAGGGCGAGTTCTGCTTCGAGTCCCGGTCGAGAGTAAACGGTGCGACTCTCGTATCGGATTGGCACGCCACGCGCCAGGTCGGCAATCTCGGCGCCCGCCTTCCGTCGAGCTTGTGGTCGCAGGAAGTCGCGAAGGGTGAGACATCCATGTTCGGCAATCTCACTCCGGCATTGGTCGACAAGTGCAGTCCATGCAGTCGAGTCTGGGTCGTTGAGTGGGTAGCGGGTCGTGTCGACGAGGTCGTCCAGCCAACCGAGTTCTGCGTCCGCGTACTGAATATCTTGAGGCATAGGCCAATGATGCGTCTCAGCAGGTACTATTTGTCCAACGCATGTTGAACATACAACCCATGCATGTTGTGCATGTAACGTGCTCAGATGGTACTTCGACTCGATATTCGGCACTACGAAACCGTGGCAGCGATCATTGAATACAGCACCATGACCAGCGCCGCCGTGGCATTGTCGATCAGCCAGTCAGCACTCAGCCATCGACTCGCCGACGCCGAGCAACGCATGGGCGTGAAGCTGTTCGACCGCGGGCCGGGTCGTCGGTTGCAGCCCACCGAGGCGGGCACCGTTGTCCAACAGGCCGCCACACTCGCGCTTGCTGAGTTGCAGCGATGCGAAGACGACGTGCTCCGCTCAGCGGGCCGGTACAGCGCAACGGTTCGGGTCGCGGTGGAAACCTACGAGAACTATCACTGGTTCGCACCGTTCCGCAGCCGCCTGAGAACCGCTCACCCAACGATCGATGTGCACCTCGTCGTGACGGGTTCCGGTGCTGCCCGCAGCCTCGACCTACGCGAGGCCGACATCGTGATCGCTCCGGGCAATCCGATCGGGGCCCTCGCCTCGGTACCGCTCTTCGTCGATGAACTGGCGGTGATGGTGGCTCCCACGCATCACCTCGCCGACCGCACTTCGGTCGGGCCCCATGAACTCACTGACGAGACCTACCTGACCTACAGCCGGGTGACCACGCCAGGGTTCGAATACGAACGCTTCCTGAGCAAAGCATCGATACGACCACGGCTCATCACCGTCATCGGACACGTCAGCGCAATCGCCGAGCTCGTTGCAGCAAACGCTGGCTTCAGCGTCCTCAGCCGCTGGGCGATGACCTCGATGATCGAGTCAGGCCGTCTCGCTGCGGTGCGCTGTGGCACCGACGGACTCCCGGTGCAATGGCATGCGCTGATGCGCTCCAACGAGCCGGCGGCCTCCGCCACTCGCGACGTCGCCGACCTCTTGGCAACACATCTGGCGCCATCGGTTTCGTGAAGCGCTACGGCAAATCTTGTCTGACCGAAGTCTGACCATCGGGGTGACCGTGGGTGGGCAGTCAGCGGGGCGCTCAGGTGATGCGTTGAACGAACTCGGCAACAGCGTCGGCAATGATTGCGTCACGGCCTTTGAGGTCGTGGCGCGCGCCGTCGAGCCAAATGTGTTCGACCGGAGCGGAGATCGTCGATGTCCACTGCGCAAGTTCGTCGGGTGTGCCGAACTCGTCTTTGGTGCCGGAAATGAAGAGACATGGCACGGTGATGTCGGGCAAATGCTCGACGCGCAGCCTGCCGGGTTTCTTCGGCGGATGAAGGGGGTAGCCGAGCAACACGAGCGCTGCAAGATTTTTCACTGGGCCGGCCCCATCGACATCAGCGGCGACCATCGAGGCCATCCGCCCGCCCATCGAGTGGCCACCAAGAATCAGTGGACTTCGGCGGCGAGAGATCGTGGTGAGGTCTTCGCGAATCGATGCCATTAACTTCGGTGCACGATCGGGCGGACCCTTGCGGCCTTCTTTCCGGTACGGGAAATCGAGCCGGCTGGTCCGTGCTGCAACTCCGATTTCGATTGCGAGGAGCCGAGCATGATTGCGATCGGACCCGGCACCGGGGTACAGAAACAAATTCGGTTCAGCCATGCGGGCTGGCTCAAACTTTGGCGCTGAGGATGCGACGGGCTTCAGCCAGGTCGCTCATCGCCTTTGCCGCGTCGCCCTGATCGCCACCGTGGTCGGGGTGCACATCGCGCATCCCCTTGCGGAATTTTGAGGTGACCTCACGCTTCGACGGCTTCTTGCTGCCGAGTTCAAATCCGAGCACGTTGAGCGCCCACCCGAGTGGGTCGGCGAGCGCCTCGAGCGTGGTCGTCTGCGATCCGGCGAGGTGGGCAATAAACGATGCACCAATCGGACCACGCCATCTCGACGCCTTCTGCAGTACGTCTGAAATGCTTCGCCGATGCTCAAGTGCAAGTCGTTCGGCTGCATAGATGGCCCCGAGGACCTGGCTCAGATCGGTTCCGGTGCTGTTGAAATCGAACGAAATCTCGTCGCCATCGCCGATCAGGCGATGGCTGCTGACAGCCAGCCCATGGCGGTCGACCTGAAAACGGTGGCGGAGCCGCGGCTGCACGATTCGTCCGCCCCGGCCGACCTCGGTAATCAACCGGTGGACATCGCCAACCTGATCATCGTTGAGGCCCCCAAGATGCGCAGCGACGACCGAGCCCAGCAACAGGCCACCGAAGCCGGGCGCTGGATCGACCGGCAGCACCATGTGTCCAAGGGCAACACGGCGTGTCGGCACGCCGGGCCTTGTGTGGAAGATCTCCAGTTCGGCGAGGAGCACGGTCAGCGATAAGCCAGTTCGTCAGGTCAGATCGTCGGGTCAGACGTACGGTCGCAGCAGGGAACGAAGTTCTTGCGCCAAGCCAATGATGTCGGAGCCGTCGGCGTCTTCATCCTTGCCGGCCTTGGCACCCTCGGCATCGGCCATGACCCGCTCCACGATTCGGTCGACGCCAGCAACGGCGCCAGCCCAGGTGCGCTGAGCAAGTGCGTACGGCGGGTGCCTTTTATCGATGAGCTGGGAGAGTTCGATCAGCTGCGTGCGGGACTTCGCATCGAGCGGGTCTTTCGCCAGCTTGTCGGCAGCGAGAAAGATCGTGCTCAACGAGCCTTCCGGCGGCTCGTTGTCACCAGACTGGTCGGCGTTCATCAGCTCACCGCCTTCGATTGCATCGAGCAGATCGTCGACAGCGTCTTCGGCTTCGACAGCGACCACGACGGCGTGGCCTTCCCAGCGATGCGGTACTTCTGATTCGACAAGCGCCTCGCTCAGTACCGTGCGGTCGGCGTCGGTCCACTCGTCAAGATTGAACTCGGTCGATTCGGCGTCGGTCTCAAGCACAATCGGAAACGGGCCGATCTCTTCTTCGAGCCGCTCAAAAATAGCATCGACCCTGTCTTCGTGCGTTTCGGGCACGATGAGCTCGCTGTCGTCCCACGCATGGGGAACCAGCGCCTGGGCCATGGCCTCGGCGAGCTCGGCCCGCTGATCGAGGGTCCAAACGTCGACGTTGTAATGGACCTTGACGATGTCGGGATCGTTGGGGTCGAAGTCGATCGTCTCGCCGATACCGGCGGTTTCGTTCTGCTGTTCGGCGCCGCTTCTGCTTACAAATGCCACAAGTGCACGATACCTGCGGTCAGCGCGTCAGTGCTGTCAGAAATGCCTCAGTTCGCTCGTATTCGTCTCGAACATTGACCGAATCACGGAATCCATGCCCCTCACCGTCATAGACGACGAACTCGACCTGACCACCGACCGCCCGAATCGCCTCGACGATGGTCTCGCTCTGGCTGATCGGCACCACAGGATCGTCGCTGCCGTGGAACAGGAGGAGCGGTGCGCCGATGCGACCAGCGCGGTGCAGTGGCGACAGCTCGTCGTACCGCTCCCAGCCAACGACTGCGGGCTCCCCGACGAGCGTGTCGCAATAGTGCGCTTCAAAGCGATGTGTTACCTGAGTCAGTGCTCGGAGATCACTGACCGGATACGAAGCCACGCCGCCGGCAACCAGGTCAGGATGGTCGGCGAGAACACCGAGCACCGTAAGACCACCGGACGATCCGCCCATCACCACGCTGGTTGCCGGAGTCGCCCAGCCAGCAGCGTGACCATGGGCAATGAGTACCGCTGTGTCGTCGACGTCGAAGCGACCCCACCCGCCGTTGAGCGCCTGCTGGAACTGGCGACCATGCCCGGTCGTTCCTCGTGGATCAACGATCAGCACATCCCAGCCACGACTCCACCAGTACGAGATGCGCGGCCGAAAGTCCGCCTGCCACTGGTCCGTCGGCCCGCCGTGCACCCATGCCAGTAGCTTCCCGTTGCCTGCTGCATACCGTCGAGCGAACAGCCCATCGGCCTCAATCACCTCGGGCTCGGGCAGCTCGAACTGCTGCCAGCCGTCGGCCGGTCCCACGGCCAGCACCGTGCGAGGTGGTTTGGCGTCGAGGTCATTCAGGTCGTAGGCCACGATCTGCGTCGGTGTGACCGCACCGGTTCGTAGCGCGACAACCGTGTTGCCGTTCCAGCTCAGCTGACCGTGACCACCTTTTCCGATGTTCGTGACTGCGCCGGTCGACCGCTCGACAACAATCAGTCGGCCGAAGCCACGTTCGTTGCGACACAGCGCGACCCGTTTCTCATCAGGCGACAGAGCGAAGCTCCGCTGCCCCATTCCCCACGTCGGCCCGGCGTGCTCGAATGCTTCGGCAAGAACCGGCTTGTCGTCGACGTACACATTGAGCCATCCGCTGGCATCGTGAACAACCGCTGTTTTCCCGGCGCTGATGAAGCGCGGCTGCTGCACCGCTGCGCCTTCGGGGCGCCACCGTGCACACGTTCCGTCAGCGAGCACGCACGTCACTGTGTGGGCAGCGTCCCACGGCATGGCCGGTGGACTCCACCCCTGCCAGACAGCGGCCGACGAGTCGAGTGCCAGCTCAGGATCGAAACAGAAGGCGTCGAGGCCATCATCGAGACGCCGCAGCGCTCCTGACCCCAGCTGCACTTCCCAAACTTCGGCCTCATCAATAACGAACACCACAGCCGAGCCATCGGTCGACGGAGCTCGGCACTCACGTTCAAGTTCGGTGATCGGTTCGGGACGCCCACCGATCGGCTGCCACCAGAGCTCGCCGTCCTTGGCCGCGTAGACCACACCTGTGCCGGCGGGGTGCCAATCGAAGCAGCCGCCCCCCATCCCTCGGCCAGGTGCGGGATCAGGCCCAGTGCTCAGGACCCGCTCAGCGCCACCCTGCACAGGCACCGTCATGATCGCTGCCGCTCCACGCCACCGCTGCACGAAAGCAACGGTCTGGCCATCTGGCGAAATCTTCGGCTCGGTGAGGTCGCGGCCGGCGGTCAACAGCTCCAGAGGGACGTGCACACAGCGATGTTACGGCCGGACGCGAAACCCTGTTGCACATCGGCAATCAGCGCCGGATCGTGCGGGCGGTCTGGGTCAATCGCGTCACCACCGATAATGTGCCGAAATGCCCACACGCGAGAATCCCGACCGCAACCTGGCGATGGAGCTCGTCCGAGCGACCGAATCGGCATGCCTCGCCGCTGCCCGCTGGGTCGGGCGCGGCGACAAGAACGCCGCCGACGGTGCAGCCGTCAATGCAATGCGACTCTCGCTGTCCACCGTCGCGATGACCGGCACAGTCATCATCGGCGAGGGCGAGAAGGACGACGCCCCAATGCTGTACAACGGAGAGGAAGTCGGCGACGGTAGCCAGCCCGAGGTCGATGTGGCAGTCGACCCGATCGACGGCACGACACTCACCGCGCTCGGCAAGACCAATGCCTTGGCAGTCATCGCCGTTGCGGATCGCGGAT
>JBLIKS010000133.1:0-7511 GCA_047635555.1 Candidatus Azotimanducaceae bacterium | reverse complement strand
GGCCCAATGCATCGGGCCGCCGCGGTAGACCGGCCAGCCGTAGCCGTTGACCCACACGACGTCGATGTCGCTGCCGCGGATGGCGATCTTTTCTTCGAGGATCTTTGCGCCCTCGTTCACCATTGGATAGAGGCAACGCTCGAGGACTTCTTCGTCGGAAACTTCGCGCTGCTCGATGCCCTTGCCAATAGCGAAGTCTTTGATCAGCTGCTCGACTTCTTTGTCGGGCGTGGCCGCACGGGTCTCGGCGTCGTACGTGTAGTACCCCATGCCGTTCTTCTGGCCTCGGCGACCGTTCTCGCACAGCACTTCACGGATCGTCGACGAGGAAGACTTCTCTTCTTTCCAGCCAATATCGAGGCCGGCGAGATCGCTCATCGAGAACGGCCCCATGGGGAAGCCAAAGTCGAACAGCACTTTGTCGACCTGGGCGGGCGTCGCGCCTTCGAGCAGCATGCGCTCGGCTTCGGCGCCGCGCATGAACAACATGCGGTTACCAACGAAGCCCGGGCAGACACCGACCATGGTCGAAACCTTGCCAATCTTTTTGCCGATCGCCATCGTGGTCGCGACGACGCTGTCGGACGACTTGTCACCGCGGACGTTCTCGAGCAACTTCATGACGTTGGCCGGGCTAAAGAAGTGCATACCAATGACACTCTCGGGGCGGCTGGTGACTTCAGCGATCTTGTTGACATCGAGCGCCGACGTGTTTGATGCCAGCAACGCACCCGGCTTACAGATCTCGTCCAGTTCCCGGAAGATCGACTGCTTCAGTTCCATGTCTTCGAACACGGCTTCGATGACCATGTCACAATCGGCGAAGTCTTGCTTGCTGGTGGAGCCGGTGATCAGCGCCATGCGCTCTTCAACCTGCTCGGGCGTGGTGGACCGTGAACGCTCGTAGTTCTTGCGGACGACGCCGAGGCCCTTGTCGAGTGCCGCCTGGTCACGCTCGACAATGGTCACGGGAATACCGACATTGACGAAGTTCATCGCGATACCGCCGCCCATGGTGCCGGCGCCGAGAACGCCGACCTTCTGAACGTCGATCAGCGGCGTGTCTTTAGGGATGTCCGGAATCTTGTTCGCAGCGCGCTCGGCAAAGAAGTAATAGCGCTGGGCTGCCGACTGCGGGCCGGTCATCAGCTCCATGAAGAGCTTGCCTTCGGTCTTGAGCCCTTCGTCGAACGGCTGGTTGCAGGCCGCTTCGATGCACCGGATATTGAACTCGGGTGCGAGGAAACCGCGGGTCTTGCGGGCGACGCCCTTGCGGAAGTTGGCGAAGATCTCTTCGTCGCCGGCATGCGCCTCGACCAGTTCGTTGCGGTCGCGGACCCGAACGAGCGGGAGGTTCTCAGCAACGGCATTGTTGGCGAAGGCAATCGCTGCGGCGCGCAACTCTTCGAGGCCACCATCGACGACATCGTCGACAAGGCCACCGTCTTTGGCTTCGATGCTGCTGATGTGACGACCAGTCGTCATCATTTCGAGTGCCTTGGCGACTCCGACAAGGCGCGGCAGGCGTTGCGTTCCGCCAGCACCCGGCAGCAGGCCGAGGTTGACTTCGGGCAGCCCGAACTTCGCCGAGGCCAGCGACACGCGATAGTGGGCGCACAGCGCAACTTCGAGACCGCCACCAAGTGCGGTGCCGTGAATGGCAGCGATCACGGGGATCGGCGCATCTTCCATTGCGGCCTGCACTTCTTGCAGACCGGCGGCCTTCGGCACGTTTCCGCCGAACTCGCTGATGTCGGCGCCGGCAATAAACGTGCGGCCATCACAGATGACCACGACCGCCTTGGCGCCCGATTCAACCGCCTGCGTCATCCCGTCAAACAAGCCCTGGCGGACGTGCCAGCTCAGCGCATTCACCGGCGGATTGTCGATGATGACGAGCGCGACATCACCTTCGCGTTCCATACGGACGGTGTCGGTCAACTGGATCGATTCAGACATGTGCACATTCAAGCAAATTCGAGCCTCGAAGTTCGATTCCGGGACCCATCTGATCACCCGCTTCCGTCATCGAGCAGAAGACCACGACACCATTGGATTCATTGGCTTGGGGAACATGGGTGCGCGGATGTGCGACGGCCTCCTCGAGGCCGGTTTCACGGTCGTTGCATTCGACCTCGATCAGACCAAGGTCGAGCACGCCGTTGCTGGCGGCGCATTCGCTGCAACCTCGGCCGCCGAAGGCGTCCGTACGCTCGACAGCGCCAGCGTGCCAATCAGCCGAGGGCTGAGAGGTCGCTCCAGAGGTGACCAAGCGCACGGTGGACCGTGCCGGACTTGCGAATCGCCATCCACTGATCGTCGGTTGCAATCCGATCGATCAGGTTAGCCAGCGCTGGCTGTTTGTCACGAGCGAGTTGCTCGGCTGGCTGCCCGACAAGCTGTTCGAGGTTGAACGTCATTGCTAAGAGACGACCGAAGTAGCCAAGTGGCCCGTCGAACGGCCCCGTAGATGCCGGTTGCCGCGCCGCCGTAAACGAGTGCTTGCCCCACAATTCGTCGAGGCCCGCATAGAACTCATCGCGAGCAGCGAAATGAACGTGTTCGACATTCATCGACATGGCGGCGGCCGCACACATCAGGCACGGCTCAAGAGTGGTGTACAGGTGCAGACCTGCAGCATCGAACTGGTCGAGTTCGGCAAAAGCATTCATCTCGGCGTGCGCCGTCATATTGCCCGAAAGCGTTCGTGGCGACCGTTGCTGCTGCATCACACGGTTCCGCCCTGCCGTCACGATGGAATCGTCATTGGCCGGGTCCACGAGCACTGCGCCCACCCCAAACGTGCCAGCTCGGTACGCGGCCCAGGCCTCCTCGAACGCCACTTGCCAAGGCAGTGACAGTAATTTCCAGGTATCGGTCGCAGAACTCATCAAGATCAGTCAACCAGCAAGACACAGGCACGCAGCGACGAAGTCGCCAGTTCGGGGCGACGAAGTCGCCAGTTCGGGGCGACGAAGTCGCCAGTTCGGGGCGACGAAGTCGCCAGTTCGGCGAGGCCAATAATTACGGCAACCCGACCTCAGGTGCCGAAACTGAAACCGAGATCAGGCGCAGTCAGGAGCGGCCGGTAATCGATGTCCTTGGCAGCAGCCAGAGCCGCACACGTGCCACCGCGATCGACGATCACGGTCATCAAGACGGGGAACGCTCCGAACGCCGCAATCTGTTCAGCGGCTTCGATCAGCGACGTGCCCCGCGTCGTGGTGTCTTCGGTGACCAGCACCCTGTCACCGGGCTGCAGCGCGCCCGCAATACGACCGGTGATGCCGCCCTGCTTGGCTTCCTTGCGAACACTGAAACTGCGCAACGTGTGTCCGCGAGTCGCAGCCACTGCCTGCACGCCATATGCCACCGGGTCGCCGCCCATTGTCAAGCCGCCGATGGCATCGATGCCATCGAAATCGGCACCGAAGACTTCAATGAGTGCATCGGTCACCGCAATAATGCCATCGGCGCGACACGCCGTTTGTTTGGTGTCGAGGAACCAGGTGCTCTTGGCCCCTGACTTGAGCGTGAAGTCACCAGTCTTGACCGAGTGCTCCAGCACGTGGTCACGAAGCCGATCGAGCGTCGGGGAGAGGTTGGGAAGCACAGCATCGCTCATTGCTGGCCGAACCTATCCGGTGAGCCCGTCCACTGGTTGGTCAGGGCTTGGCCGCGCGATCGCGGAGGAGGACCTCTTGCGTCACCGTCGCAACGTGCGTGCCATCGGCAGTAAAAACGTGCCCATGGGCCAGGCCGCGGCCTCCAACGAAATGCTGGCATGTGAAGTCATACAGGTGCCAGCGGTCGGCGCGTAGCGGACGATGGAACCAGATCGTGTGGTCGAGGCTGGCGCCGAAGAAACGGTCTTCGTCGCCCATTGCAGCCGCCGCCTCCGGATGCGCATGCATCACCGCCTCCGTCGGAATGTCGTCCGAGAGGAACGCCAGCCATGAACGGTGCAGCAACTGCGCCGAGGCTTCCGCAGGATCTCCGAGGTCGTGGTTCACTTTCATCCACACGACCGTGCGTCCAGCACCGTCGCGGCTCGGGCCTTGCACTTGCGTGGCTGGCACGACGGCTCGATCGAAGGTCTCCGTCCACGACGACGCCTCCAACGAGTCGGCCGCCGGAACGATCGGCATCAGGATCGACTGCACGCTGGCCGCAGGTTCGGGCCGCTGGAACGAACTCTCGGCGTTGAGGATCGCGCCAATCGCCTGCCTGGCAACCACTCGGCGGGTTGAAAAGCTGCGCCCGTTCCTGATCCGGTCGACTTCGTAGCGAACCGGCTCAGTGGCGTCACCCGGACGGATGAAATACGCCCGAATGGAATGTGGTTCCAGGTCGGGCTCAACGGTGAGGGTCGCTGCACGCAATGCCTGCGCGACAATCTGTCCGCCATACAAGCCGCCCCACGGATACTGCGGGCCCGTCCCAACGAAGACATCGGTGCCATGCGGGGAAAGTTCGAACATTTTAACGAACCTATTCGAATATGGTCAAGAACCCATATAAATCCATTGGTTCAATCGTTCACGGCGCGTAGAGTAATTAAATGGCAGCAAAACGAGGTCCAAAAACGCCGATGTCCGACGAACATAAGGCAGCGCTCGCAAAGGGCCGAGTCGAAGGTCGCGTCGTCCGCTCGTATCTCGAAGGGATGCGAGCCACAAAGCCGAAGCGTGGCCGCAAGCGCACCGCTGAAACAGTGACCACCAGAATCGAAACGATTGACGCCGAGCTGGAATCCGCGTCTCCTATCGACGAACTCCTGCTGGTCCAGGAACGCCGTGACCTGCGGTCCGAATTGGAATCGATGTCCGACACGATCGACATGAAGCAGCTTGAAGCCGAGTTCGTCGCCGTTGCCAAGAGCTACAGCCAGAGCAAGCAGATCTCGTACCAGTCGTGGCGTGATGTGGGTGTCGAGGCAAGCGTCCTCAAGGCCGCCGGCATCTCCCGCAGCGACTGACTCCTCGGCTTACACCTGGATCGCGTCGACCGCTTCGAAGACGCGACCAAGGTTCGACAACGAACGACGGAGGTCGAACGCATCGTCGAGTACTGCATTATCGACATCGTCGTCGGCTTCAAGCAACGATCTGAAGTCGACCCCATCGTCCCACGCCTGCATCGCATTGCGCTGCACGATCCGGTACGCCTCGTCGCGAGTCTTACCGGCTTGAACGAGCGACAACAGCACCGGCTGGCTGAAGACCAGGCCGTAGCTCGCATCGAGGTTTGCCTGCATCCGCTCGGGCATCACGACAAGCCCCGACAGCAAACGGCGCAGTCGCCGCATCATGTAATAGGCAAGTTGCGACGAATCCGGAAGAATCACGCGCTCAACCGATGAGTGGGAGATATCACGCTCATGCCACAGGGCAATGTCTTGCAAACCCGCGAGCAAGTTCGACCGGACAACTCGCGCTAAACCAGAGATCGTTTCAGCACTGATTGGATTCCGCTTGTGCGGCATTGCCGACGATCCCTTCTGCCCGGGCTTGAAGCCTTCTTGCACCTCACGGACCTCGGTCCGCTGCAGATGACGAAGTTCGACTGCCATTAATTCGCATGTCGCGGCAACTGAAGAGCACGCATAGAGGAATTCGGCATGGCGGTCACGGGCGACGACCTGGGTGGCTGGCACCGGCTTGAGGTCGAGTGCATCTCCGACAAATTGTTCGACTGCAGGCGGGATGTTGGAGTAAGTCCCAACGGCGCCGCTCAACTTCATAACGGCAACTGTGTCGCGGGCGGTACGCAAACGCTCGCGATCACGCTCGACCTGCAGAGCCCACAGAGCAACCTTGGCGCCGAAGGTCGTTGGCTCGGCATGGATGCCGTGCGTGCGACCAATCATCACCGTGTCGCGATGTTCGCGCGCCATCTTGATCAACGTGGCGAGCAATTCGGTCGACGCCTCAATCATCAGATCAGCGGCATCACGCATTGCCCAACACAGCGCAGTGTCACCAACATCGGAGGATGTAAGGCCGTAGTGGATCCAGGATCCTGCTGGGTCGTTGATCGCATCCTGCGTCACGTCGACAAACGCCGCAACGTCATGGTCGGTGATCGCCTCACGATCGAGGATCTTCTGCAGAAATGCGTCGTCAGCCACCGGAGCGTTGGCTCGGCAAATCTCCGCAGCCTCCTGCGGAACGACACCAATTGCGGCATGCCCCTCGGTGGCCAGCAGCTCAACCTCCAGCCAGCGAGCAAACTTTGCCGTATCGGACCAAACAGCATCCATCTCAGGAGTGGAATAACGCGGAATCACGATGTTTCCCAGATGAGATAGTCGTCGCGTTCGGCGCCGACGCCGACCACGTTGACACGGATTCCTACTTCGCGTTCGACGACGGCAATGAACGCCTTTGCCTCGGCCGGCAGGTCACCCGGTTCGCGCATCTCGTTGATCGGTGTCTTCCAACCGGGTAGCTCTTCGTACACCGGCTCGATCCGCTCGAGCACGTCGTACTGGTCCGGGTAGTCGGTGACCGGTTCGCCATCGAGGGTGTAACCGGTGCAGATCTTCACCGTGTCAAAACCGTCGAGGATGTCGAGCTTCGTGAGCGACAATTCGGTGAGCGAGTTGAGCCGGACCGCGTGGCGCAACATCACGCAGTCGAGCCAGCCGCACCGACGGGCACGACCTGTCACCGTGCCGAATTCGTGACCGACTTCGGCGAGCATTTTGCCGTCGTCGTCGAACAGCTCGGTGACGAACGGGCCGGCGCCCACACGCGTGGTATACGCCTTGGTGATTCCGACGATCCGGCTGAGGTCGCGTGGCCCCAACCCTGAGCCGACCGAAGCGCCGCCAGCTGTCGGGTTCGATGACGTGACATAGGGGTAGGTGCCGTGATCGAGGTCGAGGAACGTTGCTTGGGCGCCTTCGAGCAGAATGTGGGCGTCGTCGGCCAGGGCGTTGTGCAGCAGGCTGATCGTGTCGGAAAGGTACGGCACGAGACGTGCGCCGTATGTCGAGTAGCGCTCAACCATCTCCTCGACGTCAAGCTCGTCGCCGCCTGCTTCGCTGATCAACTTATTCTCGACTGTTGCGCGTTCGCGGATCAGCCGTGCAAAACGTTCGGGGTCACGTGCGTCACCGGCGCGGATGCCGACTCGGCGCATCTTGTCGGCGTATGCCGGGCCGATACCACGCAATGTGGTGCCGAGCTTGTCGTCGCCACGCATTGCCTCGGAGATTGCATCGTGGCTCTGGTGCCAAGGGAAAATGAGGTGCGCCCGAGTGGAGACCTTGAGGTCAGCGCAGGAGTTGCCGCGCGATTCGAGCATGTCGACCTCGTTAAAGAGCGTCGGCATGTCGACGACAACGCCGTTGCCGATGACCGGGGTGACATGCCGATACAGGATGCCAGAGGGCACAAGTTGCAAGGCGTACTTCTCACCGTCGACCACCACGGTATGACCCGCGTTGTGGCCGCCCTGGTAGCGCACGACATAGGCGTGCTCTTTCGACAACAAGTCGATGACTT
>JBLIKS010000132.1:0-7533 GCA_047635555.1 Candidatus Azotimanducaceae bacterium | reverse complement strand
CCGATTCGGGGACGAAGGCCTCGACGACGAAGACACCGTCGGGGGCGAGCCGAGCTGCGACGGCAGCGAAGCAGGCCTGCTGCGCCCCGTTGCCAAGCAGGTTAAAGATGGTGTTGTAGGCGATCAGCGCCGCAGCGAAGGGCCCATCGGGAAGGTCCTCGACCATGTCACCGTGTACGACCGTGACTGAACCGTCGGGGTCGAGGGCGTGCAACTGATCGAGCATTTCCCGACTCGAATCGACGGCGGTGACACTCAAACCAGCTTGGGCCAGTGGGATGGCGAGCCGACCCGTCCCCGCACCCAACTCGAGCACTGGGCTGGCTGGGCCGACGAGGCCGACGAGGCCGACCATCCGGCTGACCGTGGCCGCAACGTCGGTGACATCGCCATACCAGTCGTCATACACGTCGGCGAATCCCGTGCCGTAAGAAGTGGAGTTGTAGCCGAGCATTTGCGCAGTGTCGCGCACTCCGGCCCGATTTGGCCCAGAATGTGACTTCTTCCAATGTCCGACTTTCCCCCCACGACGAATACCTCAGCTGGCGATCCGACCGCAGCGTCAGTTCCGCAGGCACCTGGTCAGGGTGAGTTGCGGCGGCTGCGGGAGATGCGTTCGGTGGCTTCGCTCGCTGCGAGGGTGACAACGGCAGCACCGAACCCCCACAACACGCCGAGGGCGATGCCGACGATCACACCGACCACGATGATGGCCACCAGCCACACGAGTTGGTTCGGTTTCAACTTGAGATCACGCTGCGAGGCCACGTCGGGAGTATTGCCGGTTCGACCGCGGCGATAGCGTGACCCCGTGAATGCGTCCGGGCCTGCTGACATGGCCATCACCTACCTCGACCACGCAGCGTCGGCGCCCATGCGGCCCGAGGCGATCGAGGCGATGTTGCCATATCTGCGCGACCAGTACGCCAACCCATCGGGCTCACATCGTTTCGCCCGTCAGGCCCGCCAGGCCGTCGACGAGTCACGTGACCGTGTCGCTGCGGTCCTCGGTTGCCGTCCGAACGACGTTGTCTTCACCGGATGCGGAACCGAGAGCGACAACATGGCGATTACCGGCGCCGTCACTCGCTCAGGTGGCGTCGCAGTGTGCCCAGCCACCGAGCATCACGCGGTCCTCGAAGTGGTTGAGCACCATGGCGGAGTTGTCGTCGGCGTTGATCACGCTGGTCGTGTCGATCTTGAGCAGCTTGGCGCAGCGCTCGATGAAATCGTTGCAGCTGATCGTTCCGTGGCGATCGTCAGCGTGATGACCGTCAACAACGAAGTCGGTTCGATCAACGACCTCGAAGCGGTCCGTCGAGTCGTTCGTCGGCACTCGCCGGGTGCGCTACTACACACCGACGCGGTGCAAGCAGCTTGCTGGCTCGACTTGCGAGAGGTCACGCCCCACGTCGATCTGCTCGCGCTGAGCGCGCATAAGTTCGGCGGTCCAAAGGGTGTTGGTGTGCTCATCGAGAACGGCGGCCCGAAGATCAACCCCTTGATTATCGGCGGTGGCCAGGAGCGTGAGCGGCGCAGCGGCACCCACAACACGGCGGGCATTGTGGCTGCATCTATCGCGCTGGAATTGACCGATGCTGAGCGGGCAACCGAAGTTGTGCGCATTGCTGCACTGCGCGATCGGCTCGTCGACGAACTGTGTACCCGCCTCGACGGTGTGACCGAGACACTCGATCGCAGCGAAAAGGTCGCTGGCTCCGGACACGTGTGCATCGAAGGGATCGAGAGTGAAGCGCTGCTCTTCTTGCTCGATGAAGAGGCGGTGTGTGCCTCGGCAGCATCGGCATGCGCCAGCGGCGCCATGGAGCCGTCACACGTACTCGCTGCGATGCAAGTCCCAGCCGAGCGGTCCCTCGGGGCGCTCCGATTGACGCTCGGTCACACAACGACCGACGCAGACATCGACCGCGGCGTGCACGTCATTATCGAGGCAGTCCAGCGGCTGCGCTCCCACACAGATCGAGGTATCGCATGAAGGTGATGTGCGCGATGAGCGGCGGAGTCGATTCCTCCGTTGCCGCCCTGTTGCTGCGCGACGCTGGCCACGAGGTGGTCGGCGTCACGATGAAGTTGTGGGGTGGCGACAGCGATACCGGGTGCTGTTCCGTTTCCGATGTTGATGATGCCCGTCGAGTGGCACAGCAGCTCGGTATCGACCACCTCGTATTCAACTTTGGCGACGATTTCGACAAGCACGTCGTCGACCCCTATGTGGCAGCCCACGCGAACGGCACGACGCCGAACCCCTGCATCGAGTGCAATCGATCCGTCAAGTTTGCGCGCCTCGCCGAGCGCGCCGACCTCCTTGGCTTCGATGCAGTAGCGACCGGTCACCACGCAAATATTGGTCGGACCGACAACGGCTCGTACACGTTGTTGCGCGGCGATGATCCCGACAAGGACCAGAGCTACGTCGTACACATGCTCGATCAGCAACAGTTGGCGCGCACGATGTTTCCGGTCGGGGCCATGCATAAATCGAAGGTTCGCGAGCTCGCAGCCTCAATCGACCTCCGGACTGCCGACAAGCCGGACAGCCAAGACGTCTGCTTCATCACCTCGACCGGCGGGCGGACCTCGTTCCTCGGCGACCGGATTCCGTTCAACCGTGCCGACGTTGTCGACACCTCCGGCGCGAAGCTCGGCGAAGTTGAGTCGGTCGAGATGGTCACGATCGGCCAGCGCAAGGGCCTCGGCCTCCCCGGGGGCGGCCCCAAGCGCTACGTGATCGACGTTGACACCAAGACGCAGATCGTCACGGTGGGCGCAGACAGCGACCTCTTGCGCGACGGTCTCACCGTTCGTCGGATGGCCTGGGTCGACGGCGCGATGTCTGGCGAAGTGCTCGTGCAGGCCAGTGCGCACGGGACTCCGCAGGCTGCGACGATCAATGTGTTTAACGAGGGCGTTGACGATCATGTCGACATCGTGTGGGCCGAGCAGCAGCGCCGGATCGCTCCCGGCCAGAGCGTGGTGTTTTACGACCTGTCTGACACCAGCGTGCTCGGCGGCGGCATCGCCGACTGAATCTGCCCGTGTTTGAGAGAGCGGTTGAGAGAGTGTTTGAGAGAGTGTCTGAGAGAGTGTTTTAGAGAAGAGGAATGCCGCGGGCCGCAGCCGTCGCCAGTGCCTCGCCCGGCCGGCTGGGGCTGATCAGGAAGCCCGTCATGTGGATAGCTTTTCCACCCGGGTCTTGCGGGGTAAACGCGAAGACGGTCGTGACAGTTTCGAGTGCCTGCACTTCAAGGGCATATCCACTGGCCGGGCCGGTGAGGTCGGCCGCTTCGGTGTCGGCAGGGGCGAGGCGCATGCCGCCGAGCTGGTCGGAACGAACCATGAGCGTGTCGGCCAGGACGACGGGGTCGTGGACCACCAGGCCTGCTGGAACGAGGACGAGCCAACGACGTGAAAACCGATGCCAGCGGGGGATAACGAGGATCAGGCCGGCCAGGCCAACCGCGCTGAGGAGCCCGCCGAACACGTACGACTTGGCGGCGAGTAGAAGTGGGCCAAAGACAATGCTCGGCGCCCACATGGCCCACGTGACGATGGCTGCAGTGCCCGCTGCGACCGGAAAACGCAGGAGAAATCGTTCCTCGTCGCCGTACGAGGATGCTTGGACGAACTGGCGGCCGAAGTCGGCGGTGAAAACGGCGAACAGCGCAATGCCGGCCGGAAGAGCGAGAGCAGCAACTTCGATTGCCTCAGCGCCGCCGACGACTGCGCCGATCGTGACGAGAAGGGCCAACGGAGCGACCACGCGAGCAATGGTCAAAGAACGCACCGAAGGAATCGCCAACGCAAGCATCACGGCGCCCCACGGGGCCCAGCCGCCGATGGCAGTGGTCCAGCGCACGGCGTCACTGCGGCCGTCGGCAGCGCCCTGCAGGGCTGCTCCGCCGAACACGGCGACAACAATCCACGCGACGCGCGCCACCCATGCTGCACTGTGCGCGCTCAGCGCGGTCATGTCCACCGAAGCCATGTACACATGTTGCCGGGAACTGAGGGCTGTCACGACAGTCGCCGACAGATCATTTTCACAGTCAGCTGGATTCGGTTGCAGGGCCTCCTGCGTGAAACGATGATCATGTGATCGCAAGGGACAGTCGTTTTGCCAACGGGGCAGCGACAAGCGTGGGCGCACTGCCGCACCGTGACGCGGCAGCTGCAGCGGCTTTTGCGATGGGCGAATTCGAGATTGCCACGATCCCGTCGCTGCCGAACGTTGCGGCTTTCACCGCCGACGCACTGGCGACCGAGCGCCTCGACGATTCAGCGTTCGCTGGGTTGCACGCCTTCCTCAACCTGGCCCGCAATGTGTCGCTCGACGGGCTCCCGGTCACCTGGCACCTTCCTGGCCCGCTGACGATCGGCGCATCGCTCTACGCGGCAGGTATCGAGCCAGCCGAAGCGTTTGCGCTGGCGGTCAAGGTGGTTCGGAGCAAGTTGCGCGATGTGGCTGCCGAGATTTCCGGTGCATTGCCCGCTTCGCCGCAACTCGTCATGCTCGACGAGCCGGCGCTTGCCGACCTGATGTCGCCCGACTTTCCGATCCCGCCTGATCATGCGATCGACGTGATCTCCAGTGCGATGGCATCGCTGCCCGGCGACGTCGTCGTCGGAATCCATTGCGAAGAACTCTGCGACCTTGCCATGATGCTTGCTGCTGGCCCAGGAGTTATTTCGGTGCCGGTCAACGAAAAGCTGGTCGACTGGGCCGGATATATCAATAGGTTCCTCGACGACGGTGGCGTTATTGCTTGGGGTGTTGTTCCCACGGGAGGGCCGATCGCTTCCACGTCCGAACGGTATTGGCGACAGCTCAGCGAACTGTGGTGCGAACTGGTGGCGCGTGGGTGCGATCCGGTTGCGTTGCGTCGTCAGAGCATGGTGACGCCGGGCGGCAGTCTTGACGCCCACGCGGTGTCGGTCGCCCGTCGGCTCGCCAGGATGACAGCCGAAATCTCCAAGCGAGTGAAAGATCAGGCCAACGCGACGCGTTTTGCGCTTGGCGCCTGACTCCGTTCAGTCGCATGGTTGAGCTGCACGGGATCGTCTTCCAATACGCTGCGATTCGATGAGCTCCGGCGCGACTTCCCCGCAACAACGCGTTGGCGAACTGCGTGCCCAGATCGCCCATCACAATGAGCGCTATCACACGCTTGACGACCCTGAGATCGACGACGCCTCCTATGACGCACTGGCACGAGAACTTCGCGCGCTCGAGGCCGAGCACCCCGATCTGATCGTTCCAGATTCGCCGTCTGCTCAGGTTGGCGGTTTGATCAGTACAGCGTTTTCTCCTGTCGAGCATCGGGTTCCGATGACCAGCCTCGATAACGCCATGGACCGTGATGAACTGCGCTCCTGGGCCGACCGTGTTGTCAAGGGTCTCGATGGTCAGATCCCGACCTTCGTCTGTGAGCTGAAGTTCGATGGGCTGGCGATGAGTATTCGCTACGAGAATGGCCAGTTTGTTCAGGCCGCGACGCGTGGCGATGGCCGTGTTGGCGAGGACGTCACCGACAACGTCAAGACAATCGCCGACGTACCGCACGAGCTGACCGCACCAGATGCGTCAGGTGACGCCACGTTGCTCTGCGCCGTTCCGCCGGTCGTTGAGGTTCGTGGCGAGGTGTACATGCGAACCTCAGCCTTCAATCGCTTGAACGCCCGCGCTGTTGAGGCAGGGGAGAAACCGTTTGTCAATCCTCGGAACTCGGCAGCTGGCAGCCTTCGCCAGAAGGATGCGACCAAGACTGCCGAACGCGAGCTGTCCTTTTGGGCGTACCAGCTCGGTGAGGTGATCGACGGCCCCGAGTTCACGAGCCACGTCGACACGCTCAACTGGGTCGGCCAACTCGGTTTCCCGATCAACGAACACGTCAAACGATTCGACACCATCGACGAGGTCGCGACGCACTGCAAGCAATGGCAGGAAGAGCGCCATGCGCTCGACTATGAGATTGACGGCGTGGTGATCAAGGTTGATGACCCGAAGCAGCGCGACATCCTCGGGTTCACAGCAAGGGCACCCCGCTGGGCTATTGCGTACAAGTTTCCGCCGGAGGAACGCACGACCACCCTGCTCGACATTCAGGTGTCTGTCGGACGAACCGGACGCGCCACTCCTTTTGCAGTGCTCGACCCGGTGTTCGTGGGCGGCTCGACGGTCGGAATGGCAACACTGCACAATCGCGAGCAGGTTGCGGTCAAAGATGTGCGACCCGGTGATTTGGTGATTGTCCGTAAGGCAGGCGACGTGATCCCCGAGGTGGTCGGGCCCGCATCTCAAAACGTGCGGCCGAAGGGAAGTGTGGCCTGGGAGTTTCCCGTCGACTGCCCGGGCTGCGGTGTTGCGCTGATCCTGCCCGAGGGTGCGGCTGACACGCGCTGCTTCAACCCGGACTGTCCGGCGAAGCGGATCCAAAAGATCGCGTATTTCGCGGCCCGCGTCGGGATGGACATCGAAGGTCTCGGTGAGCAGATGATTGAGAAGCTGGTCGGTGTCGGCCTGATCAACGACGCTGCTGACCTGTATTCGTTGACGGTCGAGCAACTGATTGCTCTCGATCGAGTCGGCGCGACGAGTGCCACGAATCTGGTCGACTCGATTCAGGGTTCGAAAGACCGTCCGCTCCACAAGTTCATCCGGTCATTGGGTGTCCGCCATGTCGGGCCCTCGGCCTCGCAGGCGCTCGCCGACACATTTTTCACGCTGCGCGACATCATGAGCCGTTCGGTCGAGGAGATGGCGGCCGTCGATGGTGTGGGCGAGGTCATTGCCACGACGTTCAGTCAATGGTTGGCTGCAGAAACCAACCGAGAATTGATCGACCGGTTCGAGGCTGCCGGAGTGAACTTCGGCGATCCCGATGCGGCTGCGCGTGCGGCAGAAGCGAAGGCCGCTATTCCGCAGACACTCGAAGGCAAGGCCGTCGTGGTGACTGGATCGCTTCCCGGCTACAACCGTGAGGAAGCAGCGCTGGCTATCACGTCACGTGGCGGCAAGAGCCCGGGGAGCGTGAGCAAGAAGACGTTGGCACTCGTCATTGGCGAAAGCCCGGGAGCGAGCAAACTGACGAAGGCCGAAGCGCTCGGCGTGCCAATCGTGGCAGCCGATGGTTTTGAGGCGTTGCTGGCAACCGGCGAAGTGCCGCGAGCAGCATTGGAGTCGCACGATTCCGAACCCGAGTCGGAGCGCGAATCGGACTAGGTCAAACGACGACGAAGGTCCAGTTGTACGACTTGGCGTTCTCGCGGCCCTCGTCGAGCCGCCAATACTCCACGCGAGCCGTGTGGAGACCTTGCGTCAACTCGGTGATCGCAGCATTCTCGTTCGGGACGAAGGAGATCACTGCGTTGCCAGGGTCGAAGATGGCCGTCGGTGGCAGTACGAGCTGCTCGCCCGGTTGAGCTTCGAGCCGTCCGATATTCGTCGTTTCGAGTTCGATGCCGTCGAGGATGAGCACCGCTTCGTAGCCGAACTCGAGGTCGACGGCGATGCGT
>JBLIKS010000131.1:0-7569 GCA_047635555.1 Candidatus Azotimanducaceae bacterium | reverse complement strand
CCGGAGAACGCCGATGACGGCGTTCGGACCGCTCCGTTCTCAGGGACGCTGTACATCGAGCAAGACGACTTCAAGGCCGACCCGCCGCCGAAGTACTACCGCCTGACACCGGGCCGGGAAGTCCGTCTACGCGGTGGCTACTTCGTCACGGCCACGGGCTTCGAGAGCGATGCTGACGGCAACGTCACCGAAGTGCACGTCACCTATGACCCCGACACCAAGGGCGGCAATGCTCCCGACGGTCGCAAGGTCAAGTCGACCATGCACTGGGTGAGCGCAGCACATGCCGTTGACGCTGACGTCGCCACGTATGAGCGGTTGTTCAGTGCCGAGATTCCCGGCGCGGAAACCGGAGATGTTTTCGACGATCTCGATCCGAACTCGATGACCGTCCTGCGTGGCTGCAAGCTCGAACCCGAGCTGGAAAATACTGCACCCGGCGATGTTGTTCAGTTCGAACGCCTCGGCTATTTCGCAGCTGACCCCCACACTCCGCTGCTGTTCCATCGCACCGTTGGCCTCCGCGACGAATGGGCGAACATTCAAAAACGCAAGAAGTGAAACTGTCACACCGAGGTCAGACCTCGGTGTGACAAGTCGCTAGCCCTGTTCGAGGTGCAGCAATGCGTCGGCGGCTTCGGCGATGTGGCTGGTCCACTGGTCGGCGCTGCGTGGCTCGTCGATGGGGAGCACGACGAACTTGCTTGTGCCGACATCGATGAACTGTTGAATCAACGCGGCGAGTGATTCCCAAGAATTGGGAACCAGCTGAGTGACGTCATCGAGGTCGGGTCGACGTTTTGCGAGGAGCTTGAGCAGCACCTCTGGCACTTCGCCGAACGAGTACGGAATCAAAACGCCGTAGTGATCGTCTTCGATCTCACGGTCGTGCTCGGCAGCAACCCCTTCAATGACCGCGCGTCCAGCAGCGGCGTCGGCCGGCGTGACGAACGACGGCAGCCAGCCATCGGCGACGCGACCGATTCGTTTGAGTTCAGATGGAGCAAAGCCGCCGAGCCAGACGTCCATTCGCTTCGGGGCAGGTAAGACACGGATGTTGTCGTAGTTGAAGTAGGTGCCTTCGTGGCTGAAGAACTCGCCGGTCCAACACTTCTTCATCACGTCGAGCGACTCGTTGAAAATCTTGGCCCGCTCCGTTCGCTCGACGCCGAAGGCCTGCTGCTCGATCGAGTCAACGGCACCGAGACCGAACGCGGGCAGCAGGCGCCCACCTGACATTCGACCGAGAGTCGCGAGCGCCTTGGCCAACACCACCGGGTTGCGGCCGGGGAGCACCATCACGGACATGCCGAACTTGAGGTTCGTTGTTCGGCCGGCGCCGTAGGCCATAGCGACCAACGGGTCGGGTGCTTCGCCACTGATCTTTTCTGACAGCCAGAGCGAATCGAAGGCGTATGCCTCGAGTGCGTCGACGACGACGCCGTACGACTCATCATGCAGGTTCGTGCGAGTTCCGAGGCCGTAGCCGATGCGAACTTTCAGTTGCTCGCTCATGCCGGGCGGGCGATCGGCTCGACGATGTCAGCCAGCGCACCTGGCATGCTGACGAAGGGTGAGTGGTCGGTGTCAAGGTCGATCTGCGTCGTGCACCTGGCCGCGAACACTGCCTGGTGTGCCGGGTGGATTGCACGGTCCTGCAGACATCGGACATAGGTCGAAGTGATGGCGTCGCGAGGCGTGCCCGTGACGTCTTCGGTCATGGTGGCGCCGGGTTGTGCCGACAGGCGCGGGAGTGTTGCGGCAACCGCCTCGGGTGAGCATGATCCGTACAGCGCGGCAACGGCAAGCTGGGGGTCGAGCGTCGAGGTGCCGTCGCGATGGAATTGCATCGCTGCGCCGAGGTCGACATCATGCCGGTCGAGTGAACGCAGGGCGCCCGTTACCGACTCGCCAGCATTGAGTGCGAATGCCGTCACGTAGATGAGATGAGCAACGTCGGAGCGGCCCGCGGCTGCCTGTGTGATGACTGCGCCGCCGTAACTGTGGCCGACGAGCACGGCATCGGTCAGGTTGAGGTGATCGAGGGTTGCCGCGAGATGTGCAGCGTCATGGTCCAAACCGCCGAGCGGCTCGATCGATGTGCCGTGACCGGGAAGGTCGATTGCATACGAGGTGATGCCCCGTCGATCGAGTTCGGCCTGGAAGGTCGCCCAGCACCAAGCGCCGTGCCAGGCTCCATGGACGAGGACGACCGGCCGAGAATATTCCATAGCCCGATGCTGGCACAGCCAGCCAACCCCAAGAGAGTTGCGAGGTCCAGCCCGTGCAAGTCAGCCGTGCAAGAGCATGTTGACCGGCGCTGCTGCGCTGCGGCGCACGCGACCGGTCTGGACCCAGCTTGTGGCAAAGGCCACGACGGCAACGGTTGCAACGATCGTCGTGTCAGACACGTTGCCGATCGATGCAATGGTGATGGCGGCAAGTGCGGCGAACGTGGACATGACGACGGCCAGTCTGATGGCGGCGATCCAGGTGCGACGGCTGATTTCCATGACTTCTTTGTAGTGGCCCTGCCGGCGCGGACGCCTTGATCGCTCACTTAGTTGCAGATTTGTCATCGGTTCGGCCAAATCGTCACGCAATCGCGCGAAGAGCGTCGACGAATTCTGGGGAGTGATGACGGATTGATGACGACGATGTCGCTGTTGTGCGACCCAACCACAACGGTGTCGTTTGTTCTCGCTATCTTGCCGACATGGCTGACCAGCATGACCCGTCGACCCCACTCGATCTCTTTCGCCTCAACGGGTTGACTGCAATCGTCACGGGGGCATCTTCTGGGCTGGGCAATCGATTCGCCCGGGTCCTGCATGCGGTCGGTGCAAACGTGGTCGTCACGGCTCGCCGGGCAGAGCGGCTCGAGCAACTCGCAGGGGAGTTGAACGAACAACGGCCAGGCCCTGCGAGCGCACTGGTCGTTGCGGCCGACGTGGGAATTGAAGCTGATCGCGAGCGTATTGTGAGCTCGTCGCTCGAACAGTTCGGTCGCATCGACGTGCTTGTCAATAATGCCGGTGTCGGCGGCAAGGTGGCAATCGAGGACGAAGACATCGAAGTGTTCCGGCGCGCGATGGAGATCAATGTCACGGCGCTGTGGCATCTCGCTAAGTTGAGTGCACCGTCGATGATCGAGTCGGGGGGCGGCGCAATCGTCAACGTCGCGTCGATGCTCGGGCATGTGGCGTCGTCGCCGGTGAAGCAGTCGCATTACAGCGCAAGTAAGGGCGCTGTGGTGAACCTGACTCGCGAGCTCGCAGTGCAATGGGCCCGCAAGGGCATTCGCGTCAATGCCCTCTGCCCCGGCTGGTTCCCGTCTGAGATGACCGAGGGTATGGACACCGACGAAGCAAGCCAGCGGTTCGTGAAGTCGAATACGCCGATTCCGCGAATGGGCGAGGCCCATGAACTCGACGGAGCCCTGCTGCTCCTTGCCGGCCCTGCAGGCACGTTCCTGACCGGACAGAGCCTCATCGTCGACGGTGGGTGGACTGCCCGCTGAATCGGATCAGCTGGGTATTGGCGCTCGCCTGGTGAAGGGCTTGGTGAAGCGCATGGAGTCGTTCTCGTTCTCTGGCACGGGTTGTGGTCTGCTGACATGAATTTTGTCTGCTGACGTGAATGCTGGCGCGTCCCGCGATTCAATGGCCCTGATGCGCCGCCTGTGGATTTTTCTCGTCGCTGTGACTGCTGCGTGTGGCACAACCGGTCCGGCTCCAGCATCGCTTCCAACGGCTGGATCGACCGTGCCCGGCGTCGGCTTGCTGCCGAACACCATCCCAACGGGTGGTTTGCAGAGCAACAGCGCCCAAGGGGGCCAAGATACGCTTGTCGTCATCACTCGGCCGGTGACCGCCGACGGCGTCATTGCCCAACACATTGGCGAATTGGTCGGCGGCAACCGTCTGCTGATGATTGGTGATTCGATTTTTGCCGGTACCGAGGACCGCTACGGCGGCGAGATGTGCAAGGGGCTCAATTCGCTCGGGTGGACTGTCGAAGTCGCAGCCGAGGCAGGTCGTTTCGTCGAGTTCGGTGTCAAGGTTGCCAAGCGACTGATTCCCGAACCACCCGAGCCCGGTGACGAACAGTCCGACGACGACTGGGATGCAGTTGCGGTCTTCCTCGGGAGCAACTACAACGGCAATCAGGAGAACTACGACGCAGAGATGCGCAAAATTCTTGACCGTGCCGCGTCCCGTCCGGTTCTGCTGTACACCGTGAGCGAGTATCGGCCGAGCTACAGCGAAATAGCCGATGTCCTCGATCAACTCGTTGAGGACTATGGGAACGTCACGCTGATCGACTGGGCCCGGGCCGCAAAGACGCCCGGAGTGCTCAGCGCCGACGGCCTGCACCCGACCAACGAGGGCGAGCGAATACTCGTCGACCTCACCGGTGCTGCACTGGGCCGAGCCCCTGATGGGGAGGTCACCTGCATCCGCTCGCAGTTCCGCGATGACTCGGCGATCGGCCAGGGCAACGGCACACCCAACACCGTTGCCTCGTCGAGTGTTGGGTCGAGCTCCGGCGGTGGGTCATCGACGGGCGGCGGATCGACGGCGGGATCGACGACCACGACCCAACCGGCAAGTTCGACGGACGGTGGAACGACCACCGATGGTGGAACGACCACCGATGATGGAACGACCACCGATGATGGAACGACCACCGATGATGGAACGACCACCGATGGTGGAACGACCACCGATGGTGGAACGACCACCGATGGTGGAACGACCACCGATGGTGGAACGACCACCGATGGTGGAACGACCACCGATGATGGAACGACGACCGGTGGAACGACGAGTCCCGAGACAACGACGGCTCCCGAGACAACGACGGCTCCCGAGACAACGACGGCTCCCGAGACAACGACGGCTCCGGCGACAGCTCCCGCTCCGGCGACAGCTCCCGCTCCGGCGACAGCTCCCGCTCCGGCGACAGCTCCGGCGACCGTCGCAGTGACGCCAGTTCCGGGCACGAAGACTGACGGCTGATTCAGCCGCCGCGGAGCAACACGGCGCCGCTGAGGTTTCTCACCACGGTGAACCCAGCCAGGACGAGCGCAGCGCTCACGTATGCCGCTGGCTTAATGCGGCAGATGACCGTTGGGACTCCGCGGCCAATCACGACCATCAGCCAGGTGACCCACAGCAAGCTGAGCGCGGCGAGGATGGCCGGCACGAAGGCGTTGAACGAGAGTGCCTGGGCGATGTTTCCACGGAACAGGTGATGTGTCGCACGCGTGATTCCACACCCTGGGCACCAGTGGCCAGTCAATGCGCGAATCGGGCACGACGCGAGGCCACCGTTGCCGTCCCCTGGATCGTAGATGACGACGTAGGCAGCTGTTGAGGCGAGGCAGCCCGCAACCACCCACGGCAACGCAGCCGCCGAACCGACGAGCGACTGCTGCTCGCTCGCAGACCGAGCAATGTGGAAGCTCGAACGGGGGCGTTCGGCCGAAAGGGTGAGTGACATAGTTGCTCAGACCGTTCGCGTCGAGAGCAGGGTCACCACCACATCGACCGTAGCCTGGTCCGATGCTCCAAGCGCAAGCAATCTCGGTGGAAGTAGGTGGTCGACTCCTTGTTGAGAACGCCAGCTTCACCGTCATGGCGCGGGACAAGGTCGGCATTGTGGGCCGCAACGGCGCCGGCAAGACCTCGATGTTTAAGGTGCTCGGCGGTGCCAACGAACCAAAGTCGGGTCGGGTCATCACCAAAGGTGGCTTCGGATATCTCCCGCAGGATCCAAAGATCGACTCGGCGCTCGACGGGCGTTCGTGTGTCACACACATTCTTTCTGGCCGCGGGATCGACGACCAGGTCACGCGCATCGAAAAGCTGCGCATTGCCATGGAAGAAAACCCCGATGAGCGCAACGTCAGCCGCTACGTCAATGCCGAAGAGGCGTTCCGGACCAACGGCGGCTACGCAGCCGAGAGCGAAGCGCGGCAAATGGCAGCAGGGCTCGGTATCGAAGACGAGCGGCTAGATCAGCCGATCAGCACGTTGTCCGGCGGCCAGCGGCGTCGTATCGAGCTGGCCCGCATCCTCTTTGCCGGGTCAGAAGTCCTGTGCCTCGACGAACCGACCAACCACCTCGACATCGACGCGAAGATTTGGCTGCTCGGTTTCCTCCGCGACTACAAGGGCGCGCTGCTCGTCATCAGCCACGACCTCGAACTCCTTGACGAGGCGATCACCCGCGTGATCCACCTCGACCGAGCGTCCGAGCACGCTGTCGGTGAGATCTTTGAATACAAGGGCACGTACACCCAGTACAAGCGTGCTCGGGCTGACGATGAGACGCGCCTCGCCAAGAAAGCGCTCTTGCAAGGTAAGGAAATTGACCGGCTGCAAACCGTCGTCGACCGCTTCGGTGCGAAAGCAACGAAGGCAGCTATGGCGCACAGCGTCGAGAAGCGGATTGCTCGCCTCGAAGGCGAACGAGTGCATGGGCCGCGAGCCGGCAAGACCATGTCGGTCAGATTCCCGCCGCCGCCGAAGTGCGGCAATACCGTCATCACGGCCGAGGGGCTGTGTAAGGGATACGGCGGCCCACCGATTTTCGAAGACATCAACTTTGACCTCGGCAAAGGCGAACGACTTCTCGTCCTCGGTCTGAACGGGGCCGGTAAGACCAGCCTGCTCCGCATCCTTGCCGGCGAGACCGAGGCCAACCTCGGTCAGTTCACGTGGGGCTATCAGGTGCACGCCGGCTACTACGCCCAAGAACACGACAACCTCAAGGTCCATGAGTCGCTCCTCGACAACATTCGCGATGCTGTCCCGCCCGAAGTGCAGCTTGGCGAAACCGAGCTTCGTGGGCTGCTCGGCATGTTCGGGCTATCCGGCGAGAAGGTGTTCCAAGAAGCCGGGACACTCTCCGGCGGTGAGAAAACCAAGCTGGCGCTGTCGATGTTGATGGTCGGTCGGAACAACGTGCTCCTGCTCGACGAACCAACCAACAACCTCGACCCGCCGTCGCGCGAGGCCGTGGCTACTGCGTTGGTCGCCTGGCCTGGCGCGATCATCCTGGTCAGCCACGATGAGGAATTCGTGCGCGAGCTGCAACCCACGAAGGTGTTGCTCATGCCCGACGGTGACGTCGACTATTACTCCGAGGAATGGCTCGATCTCGTCTCCATGGCATGACCGAGAAGTCAGAGGTGCAGGCATCACGGTGTTCACTGCACCGCTTGTCTTGATCTGAGCGTTCGGTCAGCGCGCCAGCGGTTGTCTACCGTTGGGCGATGTCAGCCATTACGTTCACCGTCGACGACCGCGGCGTTGCCACGGTCCTGGTCGATCACCCGCCGATCAACCTGATGACTGCGGAGGTGTTTGTCGAGTTGGCAAAGTTGACGAGCAGCCTCGCCACTGACGTGGACGTTCGGGTTGTCATATTGCGATCGGCGAATCCAGAATGGTTCATTGCTCACTTTGACGTCGAGGCGATCCTCGGCTTTCCTGCTGACGCACCCCCGCCAGGTGAGCTCCCCGGGTTCCATCGGATGTGTGAGACGTTGCGGACGATGCC
>JBLIKS010000130.1:0-7588 GCA_047635555.1 Candidatus Azotimanducaceae bacterium | reverse complement strand
CACTTTCAGAAAGCCGGTCGACAAGGCGGTCAAGCCGATCGGCGCCCTGCTGCGCAAGACCCGCCTGACCCCCGACCACTTGACCATCATGGGTCTCCTCGTCGGCATTGCAGCGGCAGTTGCCATTGGTTTCGGTCGTCTGTGGATGGGACTTGCTCTCGTCATTCTGGCCGCGTTGCCCGACCTTCTCGACGGGGCACTCGCCAAGGCCTCCGGAACCTCCAGCCAACGGGGCGCCTTCTTCGACTCGACGGTCGACCGCGTCACCGACTCACTGCTGCTTGGCGGTATCGGCTGGCATTTCGCGCTCACCGAAGATCCGCGCATCGTGCTGCTTCCGTTCGCCGTGGCGTCGATTTCATCGGTTATCAGCTATCAGCGGGCCAAGGCAGAGTCGCTCGGAATCGAAGCGAAGGGTGGCCTGATGGAGCGCGCCGAGCGGATCATTGCGATCCTCATTGGTCTCGCCTTCAACGTCCTCCTCATTCCCATTCTCTGGATCATGCTGGTACTCACTTCGATCACGGCGCTCCAGCGATTCTGGAAGGTCTGGAACGCAGCCGATGTTGCACCGGTCACTGCCGCTCGGATCGAGATGCGTCGTTCACGTCGCCAAAGCCGCCGAGTTGCTCGAACAGCGCTTCGCCGCACCAGCATCCCACGCCGCAAGCCGTGAGCGGCCGATCAGCGACGCCTGAGTCACTGCGCAACGTCGCGTGAGCGACGGGCGGGATTCGAAGGCTGCGGGCACTGCGAGTTGGGGCAATCTCGCCGATCCGCGCTGGCACGCCGACCAACTCGCAAACCGCATCACCACGAACTCGTACAAGGCAGGAGCGCTCGCAGCACGCCTGCTGCCCGGGGCCGTCGCTGCTGGGCTGGCCACGCCTGCCGGCTTGGGTGCCAACTTTGCAAGCCCGCAACGCCGAGCGATGATCGAGCGGCACCTCCAGCGCGTTGACCCCACGTTGCGCGGCCTGCGGCTGCGTCGAGCCGTGCAGGAATCGTTTGACTCCTACGCCCGCTACTGGATCGAGAGCTTTCGACTCCCGGCTATGTCGAAACGCGCGGTGGCCCGATCGTTCCAAGAAGATGGATACCAGCACCTCCTCACGGCGCTCGATGCGGGGAAAGGTGCGATCATCGCGCTGCCTCATCTGGGCGGTTGGGAATGGGCTGGCCGCTGGATTGCCGACCGTGGGCATCCGATCACCGTGATTGTCGAGCGACTGGACCCACCTGAGTTGTTCGACTGGTTCGTCGATCTGCGGTCCAAGCTCGGGATGACCGTCGTCCCGGTCGGCCCCGAGGCGGGCAAGGCCGTCATTCGAGCGCTGAACAACAACCACGTCGTCTGTCTGCTGTCTGATCGTGACATCCAGGGCGGTGGCCCCGAAGTCGAATTTTTTGGCGAGCGCACTACCTTGCCCGGCGGTGCAGCGACCGTGGCCTTGCGGACCGGAGCGCCGATCCTGCCGACCGGCATCTACTTCACGGATCGATTCGATGGTCACCTCGGGTACGTCCGTCCGCCGATTCCGGTCGAACGGCAGGCCAAACGACTTCGTGATGACGTTCAGCGGATCACTCAGGTCATCGCCCAGGAACTGGAAGTCCTGATCCGTCGAGCCCCGTCGCAGTGGCACTTGTTTCAACCCAACTGGCCGAGCGACCCGGGCTACGAGGACCACTCCAGCTAAACGCCTTTCCGAATGTCGGCGCAGGTCCGTTCTGGCCGCTCAGCCTCGACGGATTCCGGAATGATGCGCCTCCGTCAGCTAGACATTCCACGGTGACCAGCACCGACGACACCGAAGCCGTCGATGCGCCGCCGATGCGCATCGGGATCGTGTGCCCATACAGCTTGACTATCCCGGGCGGTGTGCAAATGCAAGTGCTGGCGCTCGCCAGAGAATTGCGGGTCCGCGGACACGAGGCACGAGTTCTCGGCCCATGCGATGGGCCACCACCCGAAAGCTTCGTCACTCCTCTCGGCAACTCGCTGCCGCTCGCGGCCAACGGCTCGATCGCTCCGCTCGCGCCCGATCCGCCAGCGGCATTTCGCACGATGCGGGCACTGACCGACGAAGCCTTCGACGTCATCCACGTCCACGAACCGTTGGCGCCAGGGCCGACGCTCACATCAGTCTTGTTCCACCCCGCGCCGATCGTCGCGACGTTCCACGCGGCGGGTTCATCGACCAGCTACCGACTCTTCAACCGTGCGCTGAGTCGGATCATCAAGCGAATCGACCACAAAGTTGTCGTGTCGAAAGACGCCCTCGCACTGGTGCAGTCGCATCTTGGTGGCGAATACGAGGTCTTGTTCAATGGCGTCAACATCGAAGAGATGCAAGCGTTCGAGCCGCACGAGTACGACCGCCCGAGCGTGTTCTTCTGTGGGCGTCACGAAGACCGCAAGGGTCTGCGGATCCTGATCGATGCATTCGATCAACTTGGAGACGACATCGACCTGTGGATTGCGGGGGAGGGGCCCGACACCGCTGCGCTCCAAGCCCGAACCCAAGGAGACTCACGCATCCACTGGCTCGGACGTGTCACGGACGAAGACAAGATCGTCCGGCTCCGTGGTGCCGACGTGTTCTGTGCACCCTCACTCGGTGGCGAATCGTTCGGTGTCGTGCTGATCGAATCGATGGCAGCCGGAACCACCGTGGTCGCCAGCGGGTTAGACGGATATCGAAATGTTGCCACCCACGAGCAGGACGCATTGCTGGTCGAACCCGGTGACGCAGAAGCATTAGCAGCTGCCATCAAGCGTGCGCTCGACGACAACGATTTGACCGAGCGCCTCCGAGCGAACGGATTGCTTCGGGCCCTCGATTTCTCGATGTCGACGCTGGTCGACCACTACATCAGGATCTACCGCGCGCTGATTGCCTGACCGCAGCCCGACCGTCCGATAGCGGTTGCTCCCGAAGAACGGCCGGTGGGGAATCCCACTGACTGCGCATCGATCGGTCGTACACTGCCCTCATGGTTATCGTTATCGTCATCGTTATCGCTGTCGTCGTCCTCGCGTTGGTGATCGGTGCCTACAACGGGCTGATCCGCCGTCGCAATCAGATCGAAAACGCCTGGTCGCAGATCGATGTGCAGCTCAAGCGCCGCCTCGATTTGATCCCCAACCTCGTCGAAACGGTCAAGGGCTACGCCGCTCACGAGCGCGAGACCCTCGAAGAGGTGATCAACGCCCGAAATGCAGCGATTGCCGCACCCGACACTCCCGATGGCCAGGCCGGCGCCAACAACATGCTGACTGGAGCGCTCGGAAAGCTCTTCGCACTCGGTGAGGCCTACCCCGACCTCAAGGCCAACCAGAACTTCCTGCAACTGCAAGAAGAACTGACGGCCACCGAAGGTCGTGTTGCCTACTCGCGCCAGTTCTACAATGACAGCGTGCTCGACTACAACAACAAGCTCGAGCAGTTTCCGACCGTGTTCTTTGCCAAGGCAATGAAGTTCGATCGTCGTGAGTATTTCCAGGCCGAAGAGGCCGCCCGGACAGTTCCGTCCATCGAGTTCTGATCAGCCGACTGCATCACATCACCTCATGTTTGAACTGATTCGATCGAATAAACGCCGCAGCGTCGCGCTCGTTGCTTGCTTCATGCTCTTTATCGTGCTTGTCGGCGCCGCCATTGGAGCGCTGGTCGGCAATGGCATTGCCTTCACGCTCGTTGCACTGGTCTTCAGCGGCAGCGTTGCCTTCTACTCGTACTGGCGAGCCGACAAGATTGCGCTGAAGATCAGCCGAGCCGAGCCGGCCTCAGAAATCGAGTACCAGAGACTCCACAACATCGTCGAGGGGCTCTGTATCGCTGCAGGCCTGCCGAAGCCTGGCGTGTATGTCATCGACGATGCGGCACCGAATGCCTTCGCGACTGGCCGTAACCCCGAACACGCTGCGATCGCAGTAACGAGTGGCCTCCTCGAAATGCTCAATCGAGTCGAGCTCGAGGGAGTCATCGCACACGAACTCGGCCACATTAAGAACTACGACATTCTCGTTTCGACGCTCGCAGTCACGATGGTTGGCGCAGTCGCCCTTCTTGCCGACGGTGCGATCCGCCTGATGTGGTGGAACGGTGGGCGTGTGTCACGTTCCGGTGACCGGTCGAATGGCAATAATCCACTTGCTTACGCCGGTTTTGCTCTGCTGATCCTGTCGCCGATCATTGCCAAAGCCATGCAGGCTGCGGTTTCGCGGCGCCGCGAAACGCTTGCCGATGTCACGGCGTGTCAGCTGACTCGATATCCGCCGGGTTTGATCTCGGCGCTCGAAAAGCTGAAGGAAGACACCACAGTGACGCATAGTGCTTCAATGGCTACGGCACACTTGTGGATCGAGCAGCCGATGAGCGGAGTCGGCGACAATGGCAAGCTCGGTGGTATCCATAAAATGTTCGACACGCACCCGCCGCTTGACGAACGAATAGCACTCCTGAGAGAACTCTGATGACTTACTCGAAGTACCTAGCTGGCGCTGCGGCGCTGGCCCTTGTTGCTGCTGCGTGCAGCGGTGGAAGCTCCTCTGAAGCCACGATCCCCACGGTTGCCAGCACGACGACCGCTGTGTCAGAAACAACAATAACGAGCAGCACGTCAGCAACAACGACGAGCACCATTCCGGTGCCCAGCACCACGCTGGCTCCCGACGTGCCGCGTCAGCCGCTGACCGGCATGCCCGTCGAGAGCGAGGCCGACATCATCGATCGGCCCGCGTTGGCCATCAAGATCGACAACGCCCCCGCCGCCCGCCGCAACCACTCGGGCCTCGCCGTTGCCGATTTCGTCTTTGAGGAAAAAGTCGAGGGCAGCCTCACTCGCTTCGCAGCGGTATTTCACAGCCAGGACGCCGACCCGGTCGGCCCGATCCGATCGGGCCGCGAACAGGATGTCAACCTCCTCAGTTCGCTGAACGAACCGCTCTTCGGTTGGAGTGGCGGCAACCCAGGCGTCACGCGTCTGGTCCGGGCCTCGTTCCTTGTCGACGTCGGCGCTCCTTCAAACTCCGGCAGCTACTACCGCGGCCCGGGAAGTGCCCCGCACAACCTGTACTCCGACACTGCGTCGCTCTACGCGTTGACGCCGGAAGATAATCCCGGCGCGCCAAGCCGCCAGTTCAGGTTCCTCGACGATGGCACGGTTTTTGCGGGCGACGTCGCCAAGAAGATGTCGTTCTCCATCGGCAGTATCGACATTGTGTGGGACTGGAACGCTGACGAAGGGCGCTACGAGCGTTCCCAAGAAGGCGACAAGCACGTCGACAAGACTTACGGTCAGATCGGTGCGCAGAACGTCATTGTGCTCGGCGTCGACTATCGCCAGAGTTCCATCGACTCGAACGCTCCTGAGGCAGTCACCTTGGGCGAAGGTCAGGTATCGGTGTTCAGTAACGGTGAGGTCATCACCGGCCGCTGGCAAAAAGAGCTCGCGGTCTACAACTTCGTGCTGACCGACGACGACGGAAATCCAATCAAGCTGACGCCTGGTCAGACCTGGATTGAACTCGTCGAGGTGGGTTCGCCGGGCGACCCGGCCGACATCACGATCGAATAGTTGAGCCGATGCTGGGGCCTTTTCACACGGGTATCAGCGGTACCACGGAGAATGCAACACTGGATCAGGCGAGAACCCGCCCGGCGAAAGTACGATGATCACATGAGCTTTGAGAGCACTGGAACATTCCCCGTCAAGCGGGGCTTGGCAGAAATGATGAAGGGCGGCGTCATTATGGACGTCGTCAATGCCGAGCAGGCCAAGATCGCCGAAGATGCTGGCGCGGTAGCGGTGATGGCGCTTGAGCGCGTTCCCGCCGACATTCGTCGCGACGGTGGCGTTGCGCGCATGTCTGACCCCGAGATGATCATTGGAATTCAGGAGGTCTGCTCGATCCCCGTTATGGCCAAGGCGCGCATCGGCCATTTTGTCGAAGCGCAGATTCTCCAGTCACTCGGCGTCGACTTCATCGACGAATCCGAAGTCCTCACCCCAGCCGACGAGGCCTACCACATCGACAAAATGGCGTTCGACGTGCCGTTCGTGTGTGGCGCCACCAACCTCGGCGAGGCGCTCCGTCGCATCTCCGAAGGTGCAGCAATGATTCGCTCGAAGGGCGAAGCCGGCACCGGCAACATCGTTGAAGCCGTGCGTCATCTCCGTTCGATCATCGGTGACATGAAGCGCATCACCCAGGCTGATGAAGCCGAACTTTTCGGTTGGGCTAAGCAGCTGCAGGCGCCGCTTTCGCTCATCCAGGAGATTGCCAAGACCGGCACACTCCCCGTCCCGCTGTTCTGTGCCGGTGGCCTCGCCACTCCGGCTGACGCAGCACTCGCCATGCAGCTCGGCGCCGACGCCGTGTTTGTTGGTTCAGGCATCTTCAAGTCCGACAATCCGTCGCCACGCGCCAAGGCGATCGTCGAAGCAACGACGCACTACATGGATGCCGACATTCTGGCGAAGGTCAGTCGTAACATCGGTGCCCCGATGACGGGTATTGGCATGGACGAGAACAGCGTCAAGTACGCCGAACGCGGTTGGTAGCGAGGCCTGTCGTCGGCGTCCTCGCATTGCAGGGCGCCTTCACCACACACCAGCAGCGGCTGATGGCACTCGGTATCGATGCGCCACTCGTCAAAACTCCCGAGCAGCTCGTTGGAATCGACGCGCTCATTTTGCCGGGGGGAGAGAGCACGACCATGTCGATGCTGCTCGACACGAGCGGTCTGCGCGATCCGATCGGCGAGCGGTTGGCTGATGGCATGGGTGTCTTCGGTACCTGCGCAGGGATGATTCTGTGCGCGAACGAAGTGCTCGACGGGAGACCGGATCAGCGAGGTTTCTCGCTGATCGACATGACGGTCCGACGCAACGGCTACGGCCGTCAACTTGACAGCTTCGAAACCGACCTTTCGATCGACGGGCTGGCCGACGACTTCCATGCCGTGTTCATCCGTGCTCCATACGTCGAGCGGGTGGGTCCTGATGTCGAGGTGATCGCCGTTCACGACGGCATTCCCGTACTCGCTCGTAGTGGACGTTGTACGGTGGCATCGTTCCATCCCGAACTCACAGACGACACTCGGCTACACGAAGCGTTCATCGCGACGTTGTGACGACCGAACAACCGAACGACACCTGACGATCAACCCGCCGAGTCCATTGCTCTGGCAGAGAGAGAACCGATATGTCCGGCCATTCCAAATGGGCAACGATCAAGCACAAGAAGGGCGCGACCGACGCAAAACGCGGCAAGCTCTTCAACAAGCTCGCCCGCCAGATCGAAGTCGCAGCCAAGGGCGGTGGTGACGTCGATATGAACCCCACGCTGCGTACCGCGGTCCAAAAGGCCAAGGGCGCGCAGATGACGAACGACGCGATCGATCGTGCAATCAAGCGTGGCACGGGCGACGCCGACGGCGCCGCATACGAGAGCATTATGTACGAGGGCTACGCGCCTGGTGGCGTTGCGCTGATGATCGACGTACTCACCGACAACCGCAACCGGTCGGGCGCCGATATTCGCCAGATCTTCAGCAAGCTCGGCGGTTCGATGGCCGAA
>JBLIKS010000129.1:0-7619 GCA_047635555.1 Candidatus Azotimanducaceae bacterium | reverse complement strand
TCGCTCCGATGTCACCGCTCTGGACAGCCGGGTCACCGAAGTCGAGGTTGTCGGCAATGCATTCCGCTTCCTCGTTGGCCAGGCCAATCGATACGAACTGAGCCACCAACTGTTCGCGAATCGTTCCATCGCCGGGGTTGAAATCTCCGGGCTCTTCGCCGGCATCGACAGTGTCGTCGCTCGCAACGCCGGTGTCTGGGTCTGTGGCTGGGCTGCTCTCGCCGTCGTTGCTACTGAAGCTGCGGTCGCAGTTGGTCTCTGTGTAGGCGTCGAGTTTGTCCGACGCCGCATCGAGCTCAGCGTCGAGCGTCAAGTCCTCCAGGAAACTGAGGTCTGCATCGAGGATGTTGTAGTCGGCGGCCTTGAGAGCATCGACCAGCATCTGGGTGCCGTCGGCGAGTTTCTGGGCGGCTTCTTTGATTTCGTCAGGCGCCTCATCTGGCAGGCGCTGCACGAAAGACTCGACCTGCATGATGCCCGCTTCCAAGTCGCTCGCATTGACGCCAAGCGACGCGAAAATTTCATCGACAACATCGGACTCCTCGGCAAAACCGCACCACGACTCTGCCGTTGCTCCACCGGCCGAGCTGGACGATGATCCACCACATGCGCCAAACAGCAGCGGAACGACAGCCAGTGTTGCGGTGAGCTTGCGATGCCGAGCCCTTGATTTATTCAGGATCATGGCAACAATGTTAGTTGCCCAGCACCGACAGAAACCAGCACCCGCAAGCGCGCCTTAGCCGAGGTGCTGGTGCAGAAACGCCGTTGCTTGAGGCCAGATGGCAGCAATTCGCTCGCTGTCCTGCGTGCCGAGGGCGTTGTGCGGCGCCATAAACGCGTGGCCGGTTCCCGCGTGCACAGTCAGTGTGACGTCTTTACCCATTGCCTGCAGGCGGGCTTCGAGCTCTTTTGCTGCTGCCGGCGGAAAGAAGTCGTCGTGCTCGGCCATGTGCCCCTGAATGGACGCGGTCATCGCGGAGTAATCGGGCTGATCGTCGCCCTGCGGAAATCCGTAGAACGGAACTGCGACCTTGACCCGATCGGGGCGCAGCGATGCGAGAACGAACGTCAACAGGCCACCCATACAGAAACCTACGACGCCGATGCCGTCGCCGATGGTCGCTTCGTGCTCGACGAGGTAATCGACCGCACCACTCATATCGCGGCCTGCACGATCAGCGGGCAGCGAGTTCATCAGCTCGCCGGCCTTGTCCATCTCGTCATGAGCTGCAAGTTCACCGTGGTACAGATCAGGGGCCAGCGCCACGAAGCCCGCCGTGGCGAGGCGGTCAGCCATCTCTTTGATGCCGGAGTCGAGGCCCCACCACTCTTGGACAACGATCACGCCGGGACCGGATCCGCTTTCGGGCACAGCGAGGTACCCGCGTGCGTCGTTGCCGTTGCTGGGGAACTCGACCATCTCAGTGCTCATCTCCCGAACGTATCGCGGTCACACAGTGCCTGGCACAGTGTGACCGTGTCTCAGCGTTCGGACGGGAAGCCGAGATCGATCGTGCTCTGGGACGGGTCGGGCCAGCGACTGGTGACGACCTTGCCCTGCGTGTAGAAGTTGATGCCCTCCGGGCCGTACATGTGCGTGTCGCCGAACAGGCTCGCCTTCCACCCGCCGAAGCTGTAATAGCTCACGGGCACCGGGATTGGCACGTTGATCCCGACCATGCCGACCTGCACATCGAACTGGAATTGCCGAGCGGCGCCGCCGTCACGGGTGAAGATCGCGACACCATTCGCGAACTGGTTCGCGTTGATCGTTTCAAGGCCCTCTTGGTATCCCGAGACGCGCATCACGCTGAGCACAGGGCCAAAGATCTCGTCGTCGTAACACGCCATACCCGGCTTGACGTTGTCGATCAGCGTTGGGTTGACGAAGTAGCCCTCGGCCGGGAGGTTTTCGCGCCCGTCGACGACGATTGTCGCGCCATCGCCAGGCGCACCGTCGATGTAACCCTTCACCTTGTCACGATGCTCGGCGGTGATCAACGGGCCCATTTCGTTGTCGGGCTCGTTGCCCGGACCGACCTTGATACCGGGAATGCGGTCAGCGATCTTGGCAACGAGTTCGTCAGCGATCGCGTCAGCCGCAAGCACCACGCTGACGGCCATGCACCGCTCACCGGCTGAGCCGTAGGCCGCACCGATCAGCGCGTCTGCTGCCATGTCGAGGTCGGCGTCAGGCAACACGAGCATGTGGTTCTTTGCTCCACCGAGTGCCTGTACCCGCTTGCCGTTCTTCGTGCCGGTCTCGTAGATGTAGCGAGCGATCGGCGTCGAGCCGACGAAGCTCACCGCAGAAATGTCGTCGTGTTCGAGGATCGTGTCGACAGCAAGCTTGTCGCCCTGCACCACGTTGAACACACCGGCGGGCAACCCGGCCTGAGCGAACAGCTCGGCGATAAACATCACCGCTGAAGGGTTTTTCTCGCTGGGCTTCAGGATGAACGTGTTGCCGCACGCAATGGCGTTGGAGAACATCCACATCGGGACCATCGCTGGGAAGTTGAACGGCGTAATACCGGCAACGACACCCAGCGGTTGCCGGATCGAATACACGTCGACACCCGTTGCTGCCTGCTCGCTATAGGAGCCCTTGATCAACTCCGAGATACCGCAGGCGTACTCGACGTTCTCGAGGCCGCGAGACACTTCGCCCATGGCGTCGGACACGACCTTGCCGTGCTCGTTGCTCACGAGCGTGGCGATCTTGAGCTTGTTGGCGTCGATCAGTTCGCGGAATCGGAACAAGATCTCGGCGCGCTTCGTCAGTGACGTCGAACGCCAGCCGGGGAACGCCGCCTTCGCCGCGGCGATTGCGGCCTCAACCTCGGCAACCGATGCCAGGCCGACCGAAGCAGCCTGCTCGCCTGTGGCTGGGTTGTACACCGGCGAGGTGTTGCCCGACGTCGATGGCACGGCAGCGCCGTTGATCCAGTGTGCGATGGTGTCCATATCGTTCCCTCGTTCGAATAATTAGAGCGCTCTAATCTTGGTCCACCCTAGACGATCCACAGCGCTCGGAAAAGCACTTTCTTTCCGACGCCCTACTGCTTGGCGAGCGTCTGCTCGCGTAGCGCCGGAATGATGTGTTCGCCATACTGCTGCATCGTGTGGTCCTTGCCATCGTGCTGCAGATAGATCGCGAACTGATCGACGCCGAGCGCCTGGAGCGCCAGCAGCCGTTCAAGTTGCGCTTCGACCGGGCCGAGGATGCAGAACCGATCGATGATCTCGTCAGGCACGAATGCCGTGTGTGTGTTCCCCGCCTGGCCATGCTCGTTGTAGTCATAGGCCTCGCGA
The DNA here is from genome assembly GCA_047635555.1 of Candidatus Azotimanducaceae bacterium. GTDB lineage: Bacteria > Actinomycetota > Acidimicrobiia > Acidimicrobiales > Ilumatobacteraceae > Ilumatobacter_A. The sequence goes on along the minus strand of JBLIKS010000129.1, from coordinate 4,301 downwards.
CCAGCGATGTAGTCGGTCAGTGCCTGTGGCACCGGTGCAGCATCGCCGTACCGGGTCACGATGTCGGCCACGTGGTTGCCGACCATGCCACCAAACCAGCGGCACTGGTCACGCATATAGGCCAGGTCATCCATTGGGCCCACGTAGGCGGGGGCTGCGATACACATCGTGATGTCGTCGGGGTTGCGTCCGGCATCGCTGGCTGCGGTTCGAACCGCGTTGATCATCCACTCGGTGATCGAGAGGTCAGCCAGCTGCAGGATGAAGCCGTCGCACGTCTCACCGATCATCTTGAGGGCCTTCGGGCCGTAGCCCGCTCCCCAGACTTCGAGCTCGCTCTTGGCCGCCCACGGCAGAGTGATGGTCGAACCGTTGTATTCGACACTCCGACCACAGCCGAGTTCGCGGATCACGTTGATCGAGTCGCGCATCGTGGCCAAAGTGGTCGGCTTGCCGTTGGTGACGCGCACAGCCGAGTCGCCGCGGCCGATCCCGCAGACCGTGCGATTCCCGTACATCTCGTTGAGTGTTGCGTACGTGGAGGCAGTGACGGTCCAGTCGCGCGTTGCCGGGTTGGTGACCATTGGCCCGACCACGATGTTGCGTGTCTCGGCGAGGATCTGGGAGAAGATGACGTAGGGCTCTTGCCACAAGATGTGCGAGTCGAACGCCCACACGTGGCTGAATCCATACGTCTCGGCACGCCGGGCGAGGTCGATCACCCGCGCCGCGGGTGGGGTGGTTTGTAATACGACTCCGATGTCCATGACCTATCCCGATTCAGTGGATGTACTTGTTGAGGCTGCGCTTGACGAACTGACCGTGACCCTTGGCGCCAAGGTAGGTGTCATTCGCCACGACGACGCGACCGCGTGAGATTACCGTGTCGACCTTGCCGTCGACTTCGAACCCTTCGTAGGACGAGTGGTCCATTGCCATGTGGTGTTTGTCGTTGATACCGATCTTGGTCTTGGTATTCGGGTCCCACACAAGAACGTCAGCGTCAGCGCCAGGCTCAAGTACACCCTTCTTCTCAAGGCCAAACATGCGCGCCGGGGTAGTGCAGCAGGTCTCGACCCAGCGCTCGAGGGTCATCTCCCCCATCACCACGCCCTGGTAGATCATTTCCATGCGATGCTCAACGCCGCCCATGCCGTTCGGGATCTTCGAAAAATCACCGATACCAAGTTCTTTCTGGTCCTTCATGCAGAACGGGCAATGATCGGTGGACACCACGGCGAGCTCGTTCATCCGCAGGCCCTTCCACAGATCTTTCTGGTGGTGCTCGTGCTTTGAACGCAGCGGCGTCGAACACACCCACTTCGCCCCTTCGAACCCGGGCTGAGCGAGGTGGTCTTCGATCGACAGGTACAGGTATTGCGGGCAGGTCTCAGCAAACACGTTGAGGCCCATGTGCTGCGCACGCGACACCTCTTCGAGTGCTTCCGATGCCGACATGTGCACGATGTAGAGCGGCACGTTGCCGGCGACACGAGCGAGCTTGATCGCACGATGCGTCGCCTCCGACTCGAGCTCCTCGGGTCGGGTGTACGAGTGATACTTCGGATCGCTGTCGCCACGGGCCAGCGACTGGGCGACCAGCACATCGATCGCGATGCCGTTCTCGGCGTGCATCATCATCAACGCACCCGATTCCGATGCGTTCTGCATTGCTCGCAGGATCTTGCCGTCATCCGAGTAAAAGACACCCGGGTATGCCATGAACATCTTGAAACTCGTGATGCCTTCGTTCTCGACAAGGTACGTCATTGCCTCGAGCGACTCCTCGTTCACGTCACCGATGATCTGGTGGAACGCGTAGTCGACATGGCATTCGCCAGCGGCTTCGACGTGACGAGCAGCGAGGGCCTCGCGTACGTCGAGCCCGACCGTTTGCGACGCGAAGTCGATGATCGTGGTCACGCCGCCCCATGCCGCAGCCCGCGAGCCCGTATCGAAGTCGTCAGCAGACACCGTCCCACCGAACGGCAGCGACATATGAACATGGGCATCGACGCCACCAGGCACGACGTATTTCCCGGTCGCGTCAATCACCACATCGGGTGTGATGCCATAGGCCGCAGCGTGCCCCGGAGCGAGGATCGCGGCGATCGATTCGCCGTCGATCAGCACGTCAGCTTCGCGACGTCCGATGGCCGAAACAACCGTGCCGCCCTGAATCAGTGTGGTTGCCACTGTGAGACCCCTCTCAGCCTTCCACCAACTCGCCGTACGCCTCGGGGCGACGGTCGCGATAGAACTGCCAGCCGTCGCGGACTTCACGGATGAGGTCGAGGTCGAATTCACGGACGATCAGTTCGGGATCCGTTGCGCTTCCCTTGTCGCCGACATACTCGCCGCGCGGTCCAATGAAATAGCTCTGGCCATAGAAGTCGTTCTCGCCCAGCGACTCAATGCCGACCCGGTTAATCGCACCGACGTAGTACATGTTGGCCACCGCCGCAGCCGGCTGTTCGATCGACCAGAGGTATTCGCTCAGGCCGCGATGGGTCGCTGACGGGTTGAACACAATCTCGGCACCGTTCAAGCCAAGTGCTCGCCAACCTTCGGGGAAGTGGCGGTCGTAACAGATGTACACGCCGACCTTGCCAACAGCGGTGTCGAAGATTGGGTAGCCGCCGTTGCCAGGCTTGAAATAGAACTTCTCCCAAAAGCCCTTGACCTGGGGAATGTGCTGCTTGCGATACTTGCCGAGGTACGTGCCATCAGCATCGATGACCGCAGCGGTGTTGTAGTAGACGCCAGGCTGTTCGATCTCGTACATCGGCAGGACCATCACCATGTTGAGTTCCTTGGCAAGTGCCTGGAACCGTTTGGTGGTCGGCCCGTCGGGGATGTATTCGGTGTACTCGTAGTACTTGGCGTCTTGCACCTGACAGAAATAAGGGCCGTAGAACAGCTCTTGGAAGCAGATGATCTGTGCACCCTGTGCGGCTGCTTCGCGCGCCGCCTCCTCGTGCTTGACGATCATCGACTCTTTGTCGCCTGTCCAGTCAGTCTGCAGGAGCGCGGCCTTCACGATATTTGCCATATCCGGACACTACGACATGTTGACGGCCTGGCAAACAGTTCAAGCTGGTTGGATGAACCAGCCGGGGCTCAGCGCCGCTCGATGCCGACGAGTGCGATCACCAGACGATCTTCCTCGCGAGATGCAGCGAAGTCGACCTGGCCCAGCACGCGCCATTCGTCGTGTCCCTCAGGGTCGTGGATGGTCTGGCTCACCGCGCCCGACGCCCAGTCGAGCTCGAAGCGACTGGAATGGCGAGCGTCGCCGTCGATCTCGATTGCGTCGTACTCATCCCAGTAGGACTCCATGAGCTCGCGGGCGTTCAGCCCCTCGATTGACCCGGCCGGACGCTGACGGCGGGCGAGTTGCTCGATCCACCTAAACGCCGCGTTGCGAACCATCGTGTTGAACGCCCGACGGTCCGAGGTGATCGTGACCTCGCCGCTTTCGGCCTTCTCGCCGGTCGGCGGGCGGACTGCGCCCTCGTACTCGTCTGGGTTCTGGAGTCGCTCCCACTCGTCGAGCAAACTCGAGTCGACTTGACGAACAAGCGTGCCAAGCCAGTGCGCAATCTCGTCGAGCTCGTCGTTCATCGCATCGGCTGGCACGTTCTGCGTGATGCCCTTGTAGACGTCGGACAGGTAGCGCAGGAGCACACCCTCGCTCTGCTTGAGGCCGTAGTGGCCGGTGTACTCGCCGAAGGTCATCGACCGTTCGAACATGTCACGGGCGATCGACTTCGGCTTCACCGTGTTGCCGCCTACCCACGGGTGACGCGCGCGGAACTCGTTGAAGTCGGTGTATATCCAATCCTTCATCGGCCGAGGCGGTTCGACTTTGGCAAGCCGTTCCATTCGTTCCTCGTACTCGACACCAGACGACTTCATCTCGGCCATCACTTCGTCTTTCGCTTTGCGAAGCTGTGCGTTGATCACGACGCCGGGGCTCTCCTGCACCGCCTCGATGATCGTCATCACAGCGAGCGCCCGCTGCATGTCGCCCTTCGTCTCGGCCTCGACGACACGCATCGCTGAGCCGTCAGCCGGCTCTACTGCCTCGTCCGTCTCGGGACTCATCGCCTCATCGCCGTCATCGCCGTCATCGCCGTCATCGCCGCCGAGTGATGAGTCGCGTGCCGCCTCATCCGGCTCGGGGCTGACCACTTCGGGGGCTTCGTCGAGCACGAGGCCAGACAGCGCAGCGAATGGGTTGTCACTTCCTGACGCATCGTCTGCGACAACCGCCTCTCGCTCCCGCTCGCGCCGCTCGT
>JBLIKS010000128.1:0-7678 GCA_047635555.1 Candidatus Azotimanducaceae bacterium | reverse complement strand
AAGCCATCTAGCAGGCATTATGCAGCGCCCCTGGCAGGAATCGAACCTGCGACACACGGTTTAGGAAACCGATGCTCTATCCACTGAGCTACAGAGGCGGGGCCGGCGCGAAGGTGGGAGAAAACCCCCTGGTTCCGCTGGTGCCGGCAACGTGGACCGATTGTAGAGGCCGGTTCACGATCCGAGTCCGCTTTCCACAGGCCGATTCCGACGCAGCTGCGCCCATCTCGATGATGCGGGCGCGTCGGTCCGGCTCGTGCCGGGCGGCGAGTCCTCAGGCGGCGGCTTGGGTCGTCGGCGGGTCGCTACTGCGCCCACGGTGACGATGCAACGCCAGGCTGTTCACACCAAGCGCAAACGTCAGCAAGTTCAAATGCTGACGTGCGTGACCAATCGAATGCGCCCGCCGCAACCAGAGGGCACTGTTGCGTTGATCGATCGAATGGCGCGATCAACGCAACAGCGCCTGCTCACCCGCCTTCGCATACTCGATCTCGCCCCAAAGCTTGAGGAGACACTGCCACACCCGACAACAACGTCATCCGCCGCATGCTGACTTCGTGCGTTCGGCCACACTCCGGCCCATACCGAGGGCCCGATAATCCCGCCGGGTGTGCCGTCCGAAGAACAGGTTGGTGGCGGGTGCTTGATCGGTTACGAGATTGTGGCGATCGACTGGCACTCGGCTGTGACGCCACCAGCCGCGATCGGCCCGTCCTCGATGCCGGCATCCCATGCAATTGTCTGGCCAGGCGCGATGCGGTCGGGGTAAGTGGAGGCTCCACCGACGACAGTGCCTTCATCGTTCAGGATGAGACACGTAACCCGGTAGAAATCAAAGGACTCGTTGCCGGGGTTCGTGACAGTCCCCGAGACGGTCGAAAAGTATTCGTCGGGATTGATCGTTGTCGGACCCAATTCCATCTCAACCCAATCAGGTTTGTAGAAGGAGTCGCTATCTGCAAACGCGGTGATCTCAAGGGTGACCGGCATCGCGGCTGTCAAGTCGGTGTAGATGTCGACTGTGGTCGGGAACGAGCCGCCAGCGGGAAGTACATCCACGTATGTCGATTCAGTCGCCACGGGTGTTCCGTCTGCTCCGATGACGTTAAAGGTGACTTCGGTTCCGAAAAGGTCGACCTCGTCGCTGTTGTTGACAATGAGTGCCGCCGCGGACGCTCGAGTCGTCTTGTCGTAGTCCGCCACCCAGGTCGCGAAGCCTGACTTGCTGACCGAGGCGAGATCTATTCCGGAGTCAGTGCTCTCGCTTGTCACCGGGTCATCGGCTTGGCCGGAGTCTGGGGCCAACTGCTCATCCAGGTCGATGCACTCCAGCAGGCTTTCGGCCCAAGCTTGCAGTTCGTCGCTGAATCCGGCGGTGTCGGTGGCGTCAATGTTGTCGATCAGGAACCGGGCGTCGTCAGCGGAGAGTTCAGCAGTCTTGCCGCGCATACACGTCGCGTCGGCCCCCACCATCGAATCATCAATGAGGAGTTCGGCGAGCTCTGCTTGAGCACCACCGGCTGAACTATCTGAGGCGCTTCCGCAGCCCCCAAGGGCCAGAGCGGCAATGGCCACCAAGATTGCTTTGTGATTCATATCAGCCTCGATTCAAAGTCGTGTCTTGACCTATCGTCTTCGCATCTCGGCGCTCTGCACAGAGCCGATGGTCCCGATTTCTTGGATCGACTCTCGGCGCACGTTCTACACCTTCAACCATGGCCAGGATTGCTTTGATCACAGCCTGGAGCGGCTCGGAACCCTTCGCCCTCTCCCCATCCAGTTGCGCGACCCCCGGAGACAGCAAAGCCACCGTGGGCGAACGGCTCACGCGGGCCGCTGCGAGAGGTACGTAAACAGTGATCTCTTGTGGGTGTGGCCGAGCAGCGCTTGATCACCGCCAACGTAATGAGTTCAGCGTCGCTGAGCGAGCGAACCCCTTGGAACTATTCATCTCGTTGGGATTCGAGTGAGCAGTGAGCGCTCACAGTCAGCGCTTTCCGGAATGTCAAGCCGTGCTCGCAACGATGACCGTCGACGGCTGACAACCGTTTCTGGTTCAGGCGGGCGGGGCGAAGAACTCCAGGGCAATGCCGTCGGGATCGCGGAAACTGAGACCAGACCCGTAGTGCGCGTCGACGATGCCGCCATGGGCGATGCCGAGCTCGTCGAGTCGCTGCTCCCACGTGGCAAGGGCAGCGCGGTCGGCGCAACCGAAACCGATGTGGTCGAGTCCGCAGCGGAACTCGCTGAAGGCTTCATCGCCGGTGGTCGCGGGATGAGCATGTAGACCGAGCAGCGTGCCACCGATCAGGAACACGGTGTGATGAAACCCGTTGTCAGTGTCTTCGTCGAGCACCGGCGCTGCACCGATGAGACGTTCGTACCAGGGAGTACTGATCGCCAGATCATTGACGGTCACTGCGACGTGGGCGAGGGCGGGAAAATCAGACATTGCTATCTCCGTTCGGATTGTCGGGTATCGCGAACGTACACCAGGTCGATCCCCGACGGTTTCAGGGCGACGCCCAGCGCCTACGTTGTGCCGGTCCGGGGCACCCGAACTCGCCGGTCGAACGCGGTGCGTCATCGCGTTGCCAATGAGGTGTCAGAATTGCTTGGCCGACTCGTTGGTACGTTGCGAAACACCCCAGTTGCCCGGCATCCATCGCCCGCAGCAACGGTGCGATGTCAGGCTGGTCGTGCGGCTCCGGCGATGAACGTGGACACGATGTAGGTGGCGTGTCGGTCGAGGCTCCGTCGTGCGCGGTCGTAGCGCATTGTCGTTCTCGGATCGGTATGGCTTGCGGCCTCTTGACCATCCGGTCCGCGCAGTAGCGGTCCATACGTCCGCCCTCGAGTCCGAGGAAGATCGGTCCGGTCGTCCGCTCCATGGAGAAGTCGGTGATGTTCGCGTTGAGTGCTTCGGAGATTCTCAACCCGTTCAACGCAAGCAACGTGATGAGCGCACCCTCACGGGAGTCGCCAAGCCCAGCCTGGACAAGCAGCGCACCGAGCTCGTTGCGATCCAGCCCCAGGGTGCGCGACTCGTCGTGGGCCCTGGGTCGGCGAACATTTAGCGCCGGGTTCTTGTCGATGATGTCTTCGATCTGGCAGTACTTGTGGAACGACGACAACGTTGACAACCGTCGCCCGATTGTCGAAGGCCTGCGGCCTTGTAGTTCCATCCAGCGGGCAAACATCTCCAAATGTGGTCGCTGGACGTTCAACAAGTTGATGCCGTGGTCTTGCTGGCAGTGCGCTGGTACCTCCGCTACGGACTCTCATACCGAGACGTCGAAGAACTCCTCGCCGAACGCGGCATCGACGTTGATCACGTCACCATCTACCGGTGGGTGCAACGCTTCGATCTGACCACACAACCCACACGTCATCGGCCAGCCGCGCCCCCCGATCGACCAATGCAACAGTGCCCTCAGCGGCCTCGTCGAACTCGTCGAACTCGTCGACGAAGTCGTCGCTGCCGCCGAAGAGGGCATCAGCTTGAACCGGCTCGTCAGCGATCGACTCGCCCACACCTGATCATCGACGGCGCATGTCCTCAACGACGGCACCACCGACCGGCGGGGTTCATCTTGGTTCTCCGTTCGTGCTGTCGGTGAGGGTGAGAACGTCGGGGCGGGCGTAGTGGCCGACGGGGTCAAAGGAGCGGCGTCCGGCGGCGATCCGATCCAGATCGAGCGTGGCTGTCACGGTCCCTTCCTGGGCGACGAGCGGGCCTTCGAGGACCTCGCCGCCGGGAGCGACGATGGTCGTGTTGCCGCGGGACAGGAAGCCGTCGGGGTCGTCGTAGATTTCGGCTGCGCGGGGAAGATCGGCCGGCACGTCGCTGTCACGGATACAGGCAGTGACGCCGACAACGAAGACTTGTCCCTCCTTGGCGATGTGTCGCAGCGTTGGTACCCACTCGTCGCTGTTGTCCCACGTCGGTGACAGCAGAACGTCGATGCCCTTCGCGTAGAGGGCGGCGCGGGCGAGCGGCATGTAGTTCTCCCAACAGATGAGGGAGCCGACCTTGACGCCGCCGATGTCGACGACGGTGAGCATCGGGCCCTGGCCGTTTGCCCACACGGTTCGCTCGGCCGCAGTCGGGATCAGCTTGCGGTGCAGCCCAGTGATCTTGCCGTGATTATCGATGTAGACCACCGAGTTGTAGAGGGTTCCCGACGTGGTGCGTTCCGTGATGCCGAGGGCAACCCACACTCCGGCTGCTTCGGCGGCAGCACGTGCTTTGTCGAGGTGTGGGCCGTCGATCTCGACGGCCTGATCTTGGAATCGTTCGTACCAGTCGCCGTCCTCGGTCACCGGCATCCGCCACACGAAGTCGGGGTAGCCGGGGACGAACGACTCAGGAAACACGACGAGGTTTACCCCGTCGGCGCCGGCCTTAGCGACGTGATCGGCGACGATGTCCAGCGTGGCGTCGCGGTCGAGGTACGCAGGCGCCGCCTGTACGGCGGCGACTCGGAAGTGGCCAGTGGCGGTCATCGCGTCGCTCCGGCGACCACGAGCTCGCACGGTCCGACGAATCCGTCAGCAGTGTTGTACTGGCTCAACGCTTGTTCGATCTCGGTCCAGACGTCGGCTTGTTCATCGCTGTCCAGCGAACCGAGCATCTGATGCAGCGCACCAAACGATTCGCGTTCGAAGCGCACGCAGTCAGCCGCCGAGGGAAGCCGAACCGGAGCGTTGATCGTCTCAATGACGACGTCGTGAAATCCTGCCTGCTTGAGATCACTCTCGAGGACGGCGGGGTCGGCGAGGCTGAATGGGCCGGGCTGGCCGACCGCGGGCGGTGGGAGCTTGGCGCGGTCACGAATGATCGAGACCGGCAGCGAGAAGAAGCCGTTGGTCGCCGCTGTCGAATAGGTCACCGTCGTGAACCGTCCGCCTTCACGCAGCGTGTGGTGGATGCCGCGGAGCGCCTCCTGGCGGTCCGGAAAGTAGATCAGACCGACCCGCGAGATTGCCGCATCGAAGCTCTCGCCCGGGAGCTCACGCAGCGCCTCGCCATCGAGTTCCTTGGTCGTCAGGTTGGTCAGACCTGCCATGGTTGCGGCCCGTTGCGCGTGTTCGAGGATGGCGGGAGAGAGGTCGGTGGCGAGCACCGTGCCGGTGGGGCCCACCCGATGGCCCGCAGCGACGCTTTGGCCACCTGCGCCCGCAGCGATGTCGAGAACGTTGCTGCCGGTTGTGACGCCAGCCAAGTCGAGCATCCGCTCGGTCGCGTCGCCGAGCCACGACTCGAGCAGTGGCGCCCAATCGTTCCATCCGCCGGCGTAGTCCTGCCATTGCTGGCGGGTGGAGGTCTTGTACTGAACTGAATCGAATGTCATGTCTGTCGTCCTTCTCGGTAGGTGTGTCATCCTGAAGGCGCCAGATCAACGGCGATTTCGCCAGAACCAATCTGGCGATTTCGACACGACGCCAGAAGGGAAGCCATGAGCGACGGGAGCGGAGGCGGCGTCGTTGGGCGCGCTGAGCCACTGCAGCGTCTTGGCGAGGTGGTCGCGGCGTCGATCAACGGGCGTTCCTCGGCGGTGCTTGTGAGCGGTGAGGCGGGCATCGGCAAGACCTCGCTCATCAGTGCCGCCATCGACGGTCCGACTGCTGATGGCATACCGGGTTCGGCCGTCATCGGGTGGGGCACCTGCTGGCATGGCGACGGGGCCCCTGGGTTTTGGCCATGGATGCAGGCGTTCGACGAGATCACGAACGCGGTCGGTCACGACGTCGCGTCTGCGGCTGCCGGGCATAATGCAGGCCTCTTGTCGCTCTTGATTCGCGAACTCGGTGCACCCGAATCGGCCGTGGGCGACCAAGACGGACGCCGCCTCCTCCTCCTCCTCGAAGCGGCCGCCGGGTGGCTCGAAACTCTGGCGGCAGACCAGCACGTAGTGGTCGTTCTCGATGACCTCCAGTGGGCAGATTCCTCGACGTTCGACCTGATCGACTACGTGATCGGAACGCCACGGACCGCGCAGCTACTGCTGATCGGCGCGTTTCGCCATGACGAACTCGACCAGGAACGACGCGCTCGACTTGCAACGATCAGCTCCCATGCCCGCCGCGTGCATCTGGACGGTCTCACGGTCGATGGTGTCGAAGAGCTGATTCGAGCGATCCCCGGCCCGCCGGCGTCGCGTTCGCTCGCTGTCGACCTCCACCGGCGAACCGGGGGACATCCGCTCTTCGTCGGTGAACTCGCACGATTGCGGGCCGCTGGCGACCTTGCAGCGCTCCCGACGGTGGTGACAGGGGCTGTCAGCAGACGTCTCGACGCCCTGCCGACGGAGAGTCAACGGTTGCTGCAAGTTGCGAGTGTGCTCGGCAATCGGCTGTTGCTCGACGTATTGGGCGCCGTCACGAAGACGGTGCCGGCAGCAGTATTGGGCCACCTCACACCAGCGGTCGATGCCGGGCTGGTCAGAACTGCACCGGGTGATGAGTTCTGGTTCACCCACGACATCTATCGCGAGACTCTTTACAGCGAACTCGACGCGGCCGATCGTTCAGGTCTGCACGCCGCCGTCGGCGCCGCGCTCGAGGTCCGTCGCGAACGCGGTGCTGAGGTGCCGCCAGGCGACGTGGCGCTCCACTACGTCCACGCGATCGCCACCGTCGAACCTGCCCGGGCCATCCGTTGGGCCAGTGAGGCGGCCCAACACGAACGCCGACGTCTGGCGTTCAGCGAGGCCGCCGGACACCTTCGCCGAGTGCGCCTCGCCGCCATCGACGGTGGATGGCGCATCGAGCCCGACGTCATGACCCGGCTACTGATGGACGAAGCTGACAACCAAGCTCGCTCGGGCGACCCCGAGGCCTCCCGCGGCCTGCTCGTCCAGGCGTTGAGGGCCGCGCCCGGTGCCGAGGCACTCGCCGACGTGGCTTTGGCCATGCAGCGACTCGGCGCCAAGTTTTCTGTGCCCCGAGACGAGATCATCACGCAACTCGAAACAGCGCTGGCCGCCGTGACGGGTGTCAGCCTGACGAAGCAGGCGCAGCTCACCGCAGCGCTGGCTCGTGAACTCCAGCACTCGGTCGCGAAGGATCGCTACCGCGCCGGGCCACTCAGCGAAGAAGCGCTGACACTCGGTCGACAATCAGGCCACGACGAGACGATCGCTGCCTGCCTCCTCGCCCGCCACGACGCCCTGTGGGGGCCAGGGACCGGAACCGAGCGAGCCGAACTCGGTCGCGAGATCGCCGCCATCGGCGCCGCGCTCGGTGACATCGACCGTCAGGCAGAGGGCCTGATTCTCGAGGCGAACGGCCTGTTGGAATCCGGCGACGCCCGATTCCGTTCGGTGCTCGCCCAATGGTTCGACGTGCTCACAGCCAGGAACGAGCCTCGCGATCGATACATGGTCCAGACACGGCGTGCCGCGCTGGCCCTGCTCGACGGCGACGTCGATCTCGCTGAGACGCTCATGGACGAAGCCGGACGCATCGGAGAGCAGATCCACGAACCGGACACCGGCAACGTGTTGATGTCCCAGCGCGTTGCGCTCGCGTCGGCCCGCCGAGACCCCGACGAGCTGAGGACGCTCGCCGCCGATGCCGTGCGCTGGTGGACCGGAGCCCCAGTCCTGGCTCACGCGGTCGCAGCAGGAGCGCTCGCCAAGGCCGGCGACCTCGAGGGTGCCGAGAGCGAGGT
>JBLIKS010000127.1:0-7725 GCA_047635555.1 Candidatus Azotimanducaceae bacterium | reverse complement strand
CTTGCGTTTCGCAGCTGCCAGTGCAGTGTCGAGCAGGTCGATGTTGGCGTCTGCCAACTCCTCGATCCGTGCTGCGAACATGTGTCCGATTGTACCGCACCAACCCTCACGAATATGGCCGTCTAGCAGGGGCGATACCTGTATCGATGGAGTTGCTTCCCGCTGGCCCGGAGGAGGTTGGGAGGTCTCGTGTCGCGGCTACTTCTTGCGGGTGACCGGCCCGCCGACCCACGCTCGGCCGGCCTTACGAGGAGCGCGCCCACTGGCCTCTCAGGCGCTCCTGGTGCCGCAGAATTCTGAAAGATTTTCTGCTGCTGCTGGGGGAGGGTCAGGACACCGGTGAACTCGGGAACTGTGAGCGCGTGATCGTTGTACGAAAAGACCATGCGGCCGTCGGTTGCGAGTGCTTCAAGTGCGAGGCGAAGCAGCGAAGCGGGGGCTGCCCCGACCCCGATCACGCCGACTGCCGCAATGGCGTCGTAGGTGCCCAGGGCGAACGGGAACGGGTCCTCGATATCAGTGACCCCGGTGTCGCGATACAGGCCAGCTGCTCGGGCGACGTCGAGCACCTCGGCGCAGCGCCGTGGTGTTTGGTAGCCCTGGCGAGTCAGTTCATCGTCGTCGCTCGCCGTCAATACCGCTCATTGCCAGCTCACGGCTCGGCGATGATGGCGTGCTGCTTGAGTTCGGCGAGATCGACATATTCCAACGTGCTGACGTGGGTCGACTCGAGGACGACGTCGCACGCCTGGCCGGCGTCGAAGGCTTCCTTCCAGCGCATCGCGCAGACGCACCACTGGTCGCCGGGGGCCAGACCGGCGAAGCCGTATTGCGGCATCGGAGTGCTGAGGTCGTTGCCCTGCGACGCCGAGTAGGCAAGGAAGTCGGCGGTGACACGGCAACACACCGTGTGCATGCCAGGGTCGTCGCCACGGTTCTCGCAACAGCCGTTGCGGTAGTAGCCAGTCATCGGGTCGTAGGAACACGGCATCAGATCGGTGCCGAGGACGTTCATCTGCTGCATCTTCGGAGTCTGGCATCCAAACGCCCGAGAAACGAGTGGAGGATCTTGAAACACATCACCACGGCAGCAACTACGGTCGTCGCCATGGGGTCATCAGCGGACAAACTCGACTCGCTCGCGGCCACTGCTCGTCGCTGGTATCCCGACGATCCGCTCGCCGATTATTTCATGGCGGAATACCACCGTGACATTCCGATCGACGACGTCGAAGATCGTGATCTCGGCGATGTCGTGAGTGTCGCTGCGGCCCATCTTGAAATGGGCCGACGCCGTGCACCGGGCGAAACGGTGGTCAAGGCAATCCTGCCGCCGACACAGACCGGCGAGGCGGGAAGCGCGGTACTCCTTTTCGTCACCGACGACATTCCGTTTCTCGTCGACACGGTCCGCATGGTGCTCGATCGTCGATCCCTCGGGATCGAGCTACTGGTCCTCCCAATGCTGTCGATCGTTCGAGATAGCGATGACGAATTGACCGAGGTGATCGAGCGGGGCGCCGCTTGGCCGCCCGGGACACAGGTGGAAGCGTGGACGCAGATCAGGCTGAACGGCTGCCATGGCGACCTTCTGTCTGACGTCGAAGACGAAGTCACGGCTGCCATTGCCGACGTGGTCCGGATCGTCACCGACTTCCCCGAGATGCGTGAACGGCTCTTGAGTGTTGGCGCAGACGATGCGCTCGTTGCCTGGTTGGCCAATCAGCACTTCGTGCTGCTCGGTGCCGCATCGTACGAGCGGCGCGTCGACGCAGTCGGCGAGGTGAGCCTGCACTTGGCGGTCGGCTCCGAACTCGGTGAGTACCGCCCCGACACCCGGCTGGATGCAACAGCAGTCGGGCCACCGTCGAAGGTCGGCGATGTCAACGCCGAGCCCGTGGTCATTGCCCGGACGGAGGCGCTCTCGACTATCCATCGTTCGGCCCGTCTCACGAGCCTTGCCATCCGCCGGACCGCGGTCGACACCGTGATCGAAGAGCGATTCATCGGCCTGCTCGGGAGTGGCGCATACCGGGAAAGCGTGTTTGCGATCCCGGTGCTGCAAGACCGCGCGACCGCACTTCTCGACCTGTCCGGGGCGGCAGCGATCAGCCACACGGGCCGAGCGATCAAGAACGTGGTCGAAACGTTGCCGCGCGATGTTGTCTTCGAGCTGGGCCAGCATCAGCTGGCGAGTCTGGTGATCGACATCGTTGGCCTGCACGAACGTTCGATCGTTCGCGTCTTTGATGTTGCCGAGCCGGTGGGCTCGTTCAGCACCGTGTTCGTGTACCTACCGCAGTCTCGTTTTGTTGCGGGTCTGCAGAACGACGTCGCTGACCTTGTGGCTGAGCATTACGGCGGCGACGTGCGCGATGTCGAAACACTGGTCGGCTCGAGTTCGCTCGCCCGCATCTCGATGACGGTCCGCACGAGCGGGCCAGTCGACCTCGAGCGACTGGCCGAGATCATCGATAGTGCAACTGCTTCGTGGGATGATCGGGCGCGTCTTGCGCTTGAGGCTCGGGTGGGGGCGCAGCGCGCTCAAGCCGTGCTCGACCTTGTGGGTGAGGGCATCGAGCGCGACTACCGCGCCCGGGTCGAGCCGGCATGTGCCGTCGAGGACCTGTTGCGTGTCGCCTTACTTATTGAGCGACAAGACGAATCAGTCGCCACCTCGATGAGCCGATCGACCGACGTGACGACAGGGGATTGGCGTTTCAAGGTGTTCCGGCGCGACCAAGCTTCGACGATTGCCGAACTCGTCCCGCAGCTCGCCCACCTCGGGCTCCACGCAATCGAAGAGCACCCGAGCGAATTCGTCGTCGGCGACGACACGGTGCGCCTGTATGACATCGGTGTTCGTCTCGATAGCGATGTCGAACCCACCGACCGACAGATTTCCGAGGTGCAGATCGGGTTCCGCGCGCTACTCCGTGGCGACGTGGAGGCTGATGGGCTCAATCGCTTGGTGCTTGCTGCAGGCGTCACGATTCGACAGGTGGCGATACTGCGGACCTATTCCCGCTACCTCCAGCAGGCCGGCTTTCCTTTCAGCCAGAAGTACATCGAGGAAGTGCTGGTTCGGCTCGCCCCAATCGCGAGCGCACTGCTCGACCTGTTCGCCGCGCGCTTTGACCCAGCAAGTGAGCCGAGCCCGACCGAATCGGCAGTGGTCACCAACGCCGTACGCGCGGATGTCTTGGGACGGCTCGAGCGGGTCCCATCGCTCGATGACGATCGTATTTGTCGCGCCGTGCTGGTGCTGATCGACGCCACCACGCGAACGAATGCCTATCGCCCTCGCCCGGATGGTGCACTCGCCGCAGAGATTGCTGTCAAACTCGATGCGGCGTCGGTCGGATTCCTGCCTGAGCCCCGCCCGATGTTTGAAATCTTCGTGTGTTCGCCGCGCGTCGAAGGTGTCCATCTCCGTGCCGGTGCGGTGTCGCGAGGTGGCCTCCGTTGGAGTGACCGTCGCGAAGATTTCCGTACCGAGGTGCTCGGGCTGGTGAAAGCCCAGATGGTGAAGAACGCAGTGATCGTTCCGGTCGGGGCGAAGGGCGGTTTTGTTGTCAAGCAGGGCACCGCACCGCCGTCCGACCGCGATGCAATCCGTGCCGAAGGAGTGGATCGGTATCAACGCTTCATCCGGTCGTTACTCGACGTCACCGACAACCTCGTTGCAGGTGGTGGCGGCAAGACGATCGTCGTGCACCCGCCGGCCTGTGTTATCTACGACGACGATGACCCGTACCTCGTTGTCGCAGCGGACAAGGGAACGGCGACGTTCAGTGACATCGCCAACAAGGTGGCCGATGATTACGGCTTCTGGCTCGGTGATGCGTTCGCATCCGGTGGCAGTAACGGCTACGACCACAAGGTGATGGGCATCACGGCGCGCGGCGCATGGGAGAGCGTGCGGCGCCATGCCCGGGTGATGGGCAAAGACGTCGAGACCGACACGCTGACTGCTGTCGGCATCGGCGACATGTCGGGTGACGTGTTCGGCAACGGCATGTTGTTGTCGACGCACCTCGAACTGGTCGCGGCATTCGACCATCGCGACGTCTTCCTTGACCCCACCCCGGATGCTGCGGTTTCCTTCGCCGAACGGCAACGGCTGTTCGACCTGCCGCGCTCAAGTTGGGCCGACTACGACACGGGGCTCATCTCGCAGGGCGGTGGGGTGTACCCCCGATCGCTCAAGTCGATTCCGATTTCGAACCAGGTGCGCGTAGCGCTCAGCCTGGGCGAGGGGATCACCGAACTGGCTCCGAACGCGCTGCTGTCGGCCATCCTCCGAGCGCCTGTTGAGCTGTTATGGAACGGCGGTATCGGGACCTACGTCAAGGCGAGCACGGAGTCGCACGAGGCGGTTGGCGATCGGGCGAACGATGCAATCCGAGTTGATGGCGCGGATTTGCGCTGCAGAATCGTCGGTGAAGGTGGCAACCTGGGGCTCACTCAGCTTGGTCGGGTCGAGTACGCAATGGCCGGCGGCTTGATCTACACCGATGCCATCGATAACTCCGCTGGTGTCGACTGCAGCGACCATGAGGTGAACATCAAGATCGCACTCGCCAGCCTCGTCGCCAGTGGCGAGCTCTCGGACGTCGATCGAAACGCCTTACTCGAAGAGATGACCGACGAGGTCGCTGAATTGGTGCTCGACGACAACCGTGCACAAACGCTTGCGTTGATGATTGCTCGCACACAGTCGTTGTCGATGGTCAACGTGCACGCCCGCTACCTCGATGCCCTCGAGGAGGAGGGACACCTCAACCGGGCACTTGAGGCGCTTCCCAATGACAAGCAGATGGCAGAACGTCAGGGTGCAGGCAGTGGGCTGCGTGCTCCTGAGTTCGCGGTGCTGATTGCGTCGACAAAGAATGCTGACATCGCGCAGGTCGTTGCGAGCAATCTTCCCGACGAGGCGGTCCTCGAAGCCGACCTCTTCGAGTACTTTCCCCGTCCGCTGGGCGAGCGGTTCCCCGAGGCCATCCGGACGCATCGGCTCCGTCGGGAGATCATTGCCACCGGCCTGGTCAACAATATGGTCAATCTCGCAGGCATCTCGTTCGATCACAGAATGACCGAGCAGTCGGGCACATCGGTTGCCGATGTCGCCCGAGCATTTGTTGCATCCCGGAACACTGTTGGCTTCACCGACCTGTGGCAGGAGGTCGACTCACTCGGAAGTTCGATCGACCTCGACGTGCAGATCGCACTCTTCTTAGACGTCCGGCGCATGGCCGAACGCACCACGACGTGGCTGCTGCGACGGCGTCACGCACCCATCGACATCGCTGCAGTGATCGATACCTTCTCGGCCGGCTTCGCCTTCCTGAGCGAGTCGCTCGACGACGTGGTCGGTGGCCGTGTGGCCAACGAGATCCGGTCTGTCCGTGACGAACGGATCGCAGCACGCGTCCCGCCCGAGCTGGCAGCCCGGGCGGCGCGCTGGCCGTGGCTGCACACGAGCTTCGATGTCATCGAGATCGCCCATGCCGAGTCGTGCAACGTGGCCGATGCGGGTGCGGCCTACTGGTCCGTTTTCGAATCGTTCGACGTCGGTTGGTTGTGGGATGGCATTGGTGCGTTGCCGCGCTCTGATCGCTGGCAGACGCAGGCCCGCGCGTCGCTCCGTGACGACCTGATGACGGTCCTTGCAGACCTCACAGCACACGTGATCCGCACGGCCGACGGCTCACCAGAGGCCTGGATCGAGGCTAATCGTTCGGCCTACACCCGGATGATCGACATGGAGACCGAGATTCGTCGGGCTGAATCATTCGATCTCACGACGCTGTCGGTCGCACTCCGCCAACTGCGCAACCTCACGGTCAACGCAACGCGCTGAACGCGCCGAAAGCGCAGCGGCTGGCGTGGCCGAGACGGCTTGAGCGCTGACCGAATGGTCAGACCCACCAACCGCTGAAGTCGACAACGAGGTTGGCGGTTCCGGAGGTGAACAGGCACGACCGGCCATCTTCAGTGAGTTTGGCGATTACGCCGTTGGCGTTGGCCTCGCCAGGGATCGCGGAAACTGCTGCGGTGAGCGGGCGATTGCCGCACGACCATGAGGTGACGAAGCCGGATGTGGTTTGGTCGACGACGGTGACCACCATGCTCGCAGCGACTGGGCGGGCGCCGCTCGATGTCGCCGGAATTTTGAACTTGATTGTTGAGCCAGCGGTGAGTATTCGCCCGCTTCGGCTGTCTTGTAAGCGCTCGGGGTCGGCGGCGACGAACTGGAGGCCGCTCGCGGCGAAGTATCCCGTGAGGTCGATGACGAGGTCTGTCGCCGTGGGGGAATAGACGCAGAACGACCGGGTTGAGTCGAGCGCCACGATGGCGTTGTTGCCGCGGGTGGCTTGGCCGTCAAAGTTGAGCGATGCTGTGCCAGGAGGCTTGCCCGAGCACGGGTAGGCCGTGATGAATCCGGGGCCGGCCGGATTGACAGCTGTCAGGTTGACCGATGCCGCAGTACTGCCGTCTGGGACGATGTTGGCGAGCGACACCCGGGTCATCTTGTTCGAGCGCAGTGCACCGTCGAGGCCGACGCCGTCGCGAGTGTCAACCACGCGAGTCGACGGGGTGACGTGCAGGCCGCTTTTTCCTGCGGGTCCGATCCAGGCAGTGGCGTCGATCACGATGTCGGTGTCGACCAGAGAGAACACGCAGACATCACCAAGTTTGTCGAGCTTGACGATCGTCGAGTTGCCGATGGTGTCGCCACTACCGAAGACCACCGATGCGGTGTGCTCGGCAATGGGAATGTTGAGGCAAGGGGTGATTTGCAGGTAACCGCTGGCTGAAGGGTTGACCGCTACGACGTTGAGGACAGCGCTCGTCGGCGCCCCGGAGGCGGCGAGTTGGTCGCGCACTTTGACGCGAGTGGTGGAGCCGGCTGCGACCCGGAATGCTCCGCCGGTTCCGAGCCGAGTATCGAGCAGCCGGATCGGTGCGATCGGCGTGAGGAAGCCACTGTTGGTGTTGGTGTTGGTGTTGGTGTTGGTGTTGGTCGTCCCGGGAACTGTTGCGGTTGGTGCCGGGGTCGCCGTGGTGGGGGTCGCCGTGGTGGACGGGTTGGACGGGTTGGACGGGTTGGACGGGTTGGACGGGTTGGCAACCTGGCCTTTTTGCCCATCGACGGCAAGAACAAATTCGCCGATCGAGCCGTAGGCGGTGAACCCGGTGGCCGCCGTCAGCCAGCCGCGGCTCTTCACACGCACGGTGTATGTCCCCTGAGTAACAGTGGCGGTGAGTGTCGTCGACCATTCACGAGGCCGCCGTGGAGTCGCTGCAGCGAGCAGGGTCGGGCCGTCGAGGAGCTGGACGCTGGCAAAAAGGTTGGGGTAGGTCGTGGTGGGATCGACGGTGATGGAAAGCGGTCCGGCACCGACTGTCACGCTGAACTCCGCTGTCGTCCCGCCAGTGTTGATCAATCCGATGACGCTGTCGTTGTGATCGAGGGCCACCACGGGTTGGTCGCTTCGGTTGCGGGCGCCGAGTCGATCGAAAAGAATCGATACATCGTCTTGGGTCTGTGTTGCCCCCGGGTACTCGCCTTTGGACCATTGGGTGTGTGACACGGTGTACCCGGTGCCCATGATCGGTGCCCAGCTGGTTCCGGTGGCGTCTGCGTGGCCCGGGTAGTAGTCGACCAATCCAATTCCGTCGTGATAAAGGCCGAGCGTGTGGCCAGCTTCGTGTGATGCT
>JBLIKS010000126.1:0-7742 GCA_047635555.1 Candidatus Azotimanducaceae bacterium | reverse complement strand
AAACCGATCATCCTGACGAACTCCTCGTCGGCACCGACACCGGCGACGACGCCGCAGTGTGGAAACTCGACGACGATCGAGCAATCGTCTCCACTGCCGACTTCATCACCCCGGTGGTCGATGATGCGCGCACCTGGGGCCAAGTGGCTGCCGCGAACAGCGTGTCCGATATCTATGCAATGGGTGGCCGCCCGCTCTTCGCGCTCAACCTCGTCGGTTGGCCCAAAGACGCACTGCCGATCGAGTTGCTGTCCGAGCTACTCGCTGGCGGGCAAGACATCGCAACGGCTGGCGGCTTCGTCATCGTCGGCGGACACACGATCGATGATCCCGAACCGAAGTACGGCATGTCGGTCACCGGCGAGGTCCATCCTGACCGCATCCTGACCAACGCCGGGCTTCGCCCAGGCCAAGACATCATCTTGACAAAGGCGTTGGGCGTCGGCGTGCTGACCACGGCAATCAAGTCAGGTGCTGCGACCGAAGCCGAAGCCGCTGGGGCTGTTGCTTCCATGATTCGGCTGAACGACGTTGCCTGCCGCCTGGCTGTCAGCGCGGGCGCCACCGGCTGTACCGATGTCACCGGATTCGGTCTGCTCGGCCACCTGGGCCGCATGTCGCTCGAATCACATGTCTCCACCACTATCGAGTTCGACGCCGTGCCATTCCTCAGCGGCGCTGTCGATCACGCCGAGGCAGGGGTCATGCCCGGCGGATCGCGCCGCAACCTCGAGTGGGGTGGCGAGTTCCTCGATGCTGGCAGCCACGGCGAAATACATCAACTGTTGATCGCTGACGCGCAAACGTCGGGCGGCCTCGTCTTCGGAGTTGACCCCGGTGAAACCGCTGCTGTGCTCGCCGAACTCGCTGCCACCGGGCACCAAGCAGCCCACATTGGCTCGACAGCTGCTGGCACGCCCGGCCTCATCCTCCGCTGAGTTCAGTTGGCCGGCGACCAGCGCGCTGCGCTGAGCACTGAGCCCTCGTTCAACAACCACATCGATGTCGCTCCGTCAGCGCGCTCGACGACGCTCTGGACGCTTGTTCCGTATGTCACCGGTCCAACGAACTCCATCTCGGCACGGCCACGTCGCGGCATCCTTGCGTTGACCGACTCCTCGACAAACGCCCAGTTCGCCGCATTGTTGACGTGATCGAACGGGTCAAGATCGGCCCGCCTGATGGCCCACGGTATTCCACCGGCCAAGTCGGTCGGTGCCGCCAGTGCGAGTCGTGCCGAAACCTTGCGGCCATCGCATGCTGGGCCGTAGGCGTCGATGAACTGCCGTGTCAGTGCGGCGGGCCGGCCAGTATCGCTCGCGACCTGGACCCAGATGCTCACGGTCGCGATAGCCGCACCGAGCGATCCGGCAAGGATCGTTGTTCGTTCCGCCCAGCTCCGGCCGAGGCCCGTGCAGAACGTCGTCACCGTGACAACTTCGTCGAGCACTGCCGGCTGGCGCACATCGATCATCGAACGCCGCACCACCCATCCCCAGGCACCGTCGAGTTCGGCATCTGCGGCATCATCGCTCGCGATGTCTTGTAGGTAGCGCGCCGTTGCATCAAGGCGCAGCTCCCCATGCGGATCGACATCGCCGAGCCGTACCTTTCGCTCCGCATAAAATCGTCGGCCGACCGCTGGCAGATCAAGCAATTCAGAAGCTCCTGGGACAGCGGCCATGCGGTGATCGTGACAGATACTCGTGCCGCCCACGGCTTCGCGCCGGGCTCGGACCCACCGTTGCGGTCGCTGACCCGCTCGTGCAATACGCTCGGATCATGCTGATCGTCGCTGGAACCATCGTTACGCAACCAGGAGGACGTGCCGCGTTCCTCGATGCGGTGCAACCCATGGTCGCTGCGACCCTCGACGAGGCCGGCTGCTCCGAGTACGTCTTTTCGCCTGACCCGAATGATGACAACCGCATCATGCTCTACGAGCTGTGGGACGGTCAGGCATCGCTCGATGCGCACTTCGCCAGCGACCATATGGCTGCATGGCAAGAAACCCGCAAGGGCCTCGCGCTCGCCGGCTCCAACATCAACAAGTACATGATCGATTCCGTCGAGTCACTCGGATGAGCAACGACACGCCCACCGACACGCGCGACCCAATCTTTGGCTGCATGGACAACTGGTACCTGCACATGCAGCGCAAGCTCGAGGGTGGCTTGGAGTCGATACTCGACCCTGATGTCGTCTTCTTGTCGCCGGTCGTCTTCACCCCGCAAGAGGGTCGCGACATCACCATGCTGTACCTGACCGCTGCGGGCGGAACGCTCGGTGGCGACGCCGACGTCGAAACGAAAGCGGCCGAATCAGGCTCAGGCGAGTTTGGCTACATCAAGACAATCCTGCAGGGCAACCACGCCATGCTCGAATTCGAAACCACTGTCGAAGGCAAATACGTCAACGGCGTCGACATCATCACGTGCAACGACGACGGCATCATCACCGAGTTCAAGGTGATGATGCGGCCGCTCCAGGCCGTCAATGCTGTGCATGCCCAGATGGGCGCCATGCTCGAACGTCTCGCGAAGGGCTAACGCTCGCTGCCTATGGTCAACCTGCTCTGCGTCGGCGACCTCAATGCCGACCTGGCGATCTCGCTGACCAACGACCTCGTCATCGGCTCCGACACCGACGGCACCATTGACATGCACGGCGGCGGCTCTGCGGCAAACGTCGCCGTGTGGGCTGCCCGGGCCGGGTCGACCGTCGCATTCGTCGGTGTGGTCGGAAACGACGATCTCGGCACGTTTCTCGTCGACGGCATGGTGGAAGCCGGTGTCGACGCCCACGTGATCCAACGAGCCGGGGCTTCGACTCGCGCTGTCGCAGCGATCGTCGGCCCGGACGGAAATCGATCCTTGGTGTCCGACCTGAGTGGCCAGACAGCACTTGTCGACGGCGACGTCGATAGCAACCTGCTGGCAGCAGCTTCGTGGTTGCATCTGACCGGCTACACCTTCCTCACCGACCAAAGCCGATCGCTGTTCGTCCAGCTCACAAAGCAAGCCTCCGAACTCGGCATCCCGTGGTCGATCGATCCGTCGGCAGCACAACTCATCCGGGCCCGGTCTGACGTTGCGTCGGTGCGAGCAGCATTCAGCGGTTGTGATGTCATGTTCCCAAGCAACGACGAAGCAGCCCTTCTCGCTGACATCGACGATCCCGTCATGGCCGCCGACTCGCTCCTCGATCTCGCTGACTGCGTCGTCGTCACCCGCGGCGCCGATGGCGCAACCGTTGCTCGGCGCGGCAGGCCAACGTTCTCGGTTCCCGCAGCGCCGACCGAGCTCTGCAACACCCTGGGTTGCGGCGATGCGTTCGCCGCCGGGTTCCTGACCGCCCGTATCAGCGGCGCCGACGACCAGGTGTGTGCAGCAACTGCGACGGCAACAGCCGCCAGAGCAGCCAGCCTGTCGGCCGCGCGCTGAACTCACACGAATACTCTTCGGCGCAGCCGGGTCGGTAAGTTCGAGCCCATGATCGCTGAACACTTTGACGTCCTCGTAGTGGGTGCCGGAATCTCTGGCATCGGTGCGGGCTACCACCTCCAGCAGAATTGCCCCGACCGGTCGTACGCGATCCTTGAGGGCCGGTCGTCGCTTGGCGGCACGTGGGACCTCTTCCGCTACCCCGGCGTGCGTTCCGACAGCGACATGCACACGCTCGGTTACAGCTTCAGGCCTTGGACCGATGCCAAGTCGATCGCCGATGGTCCGTCGATCCTGCGGTACATCAAAGACACGGCCGCCGAGTTCGGCATCGACAATAAAATGCGGTTCGATCATCAGGTCGGTGCAGCATCGTGGTCAAGCGAAACATCGACATGGACGCTCAGCGTGCAGGTCGGCCAAGAGGGCGAGCAGCAGCGCGTCGAGTACACCTGCAACTACCTGTTCATGTGCTCGGGCTACTACAGCTACAAGGGCGGCTACGAACCTGAGTTCCTCGGTGTCGACCAGTTCGCAGGGCAAGTAGTCCACCCGCAGAAGTGGCCGGAGAACCTCGACTACAAGGGCAAACGGGTCGTCGTGATCGGTTCGGGTGCCACGGCGATGACACTCGTGCCTGCGATGGCCAAAGATGCCGAGCACGTCACAATGTTGCAGCGCTCCCCCACCTATGTGGTCTCACGCCCGTCGACCGACCCGGTTGCGAACGGGCTGCGTAAGGTGCTGCCTGACCGTGTGGCGTACAACATCACGCGCTGGAAGAACTCGACGATGGGCGAGTTTTTTTACAAGCAGACACGCACCAAACCGGAAAAAGTCAAGGGCCAGCTACTCGGGCTCATCCGCAAAGAACTCCCCGATGCGATGGTCGACGAACACTTCACGCCGGCCTACAACCCGTGGGACCAGCGGCTCTGCCTCATCCCCGACAGCGACCTTTTCAAAGCGCTGAACTCCGACGCCGCATCGGTCGTCACCGCCGAGATCGACACGTTTACCGAAACGGGTATCAAGCTCACCAACGGCGAGCATCTCGATGCCGACATCATCGTCACAGCCACTGGCCTGCAGCTTGTGACTATTGGCGACATGGACTTCAGCGTCGATGGCGAGCCGGTCGACTTCTCAAAAACCTGGACATACAAGGGCATTGCGTACTCCAACGTGCCGAACCTGGCGTCGTCGTTTGGCTACATCAATGCGTCATGGACACTTCGCGCCGACATCACCTGCGAGTGGGTGTGTCGTCTCCTCAACCACATGACCGAAAGCGGAACCACCCAGGCCACGCCACGGTTGCGACCCGAAGACGCCAACATGACCGAGTACCCGTTCATCCAAGACTTCGCGTCCGGCTACATGCAGCGGATGATGCCGCTCCTACCCCGCCAGGGCGATCGGTCGCCATGGCTGAACCCACAGCGCTACAGCGCCGACAAGAAGCTGATTGCCAAGGCCCCGATCGTCGATGGCGCAATGCGATTCGCCGGCGCCCGAGTGAAAACCTCCGCCTAAGAAATCCGGCCACCTCGGGTCGTTCAGTCGTTCAGTCGTTCAGTCGTTCAGGAAGTCGACGCATAGCTGCGTCCATGTGTCGAGTTCGGCGCGGGTCGAAGCCAGCACGACCTGGCTGTTCGGCAGCAGCTCACCGAGTCGCTCGGCGGTCGAAACTGGGTGACCGGTGTCGCCGGTCCACGCCAGAATCAGCGTTGGCATCGTCAGCGCCGGGAGCACATCTTCGCCAGGAAGGTCAGCATGGCCTGCGCCACGGAACATCGACGCAAGGCGAACGGTGTCGGCAGCTTCGAGGCCTTCGACCCGGCGCTCGACGTATGCGGTATCGCCGATGAACGGGTCCGGCGGCGGCATCGTCTTGGCGCCGTGCACGAGTGGGGCAACTCCTTGCGCTTCGACCGCCTGCGCCATCTGTTCGTACAAGCCGACCTGCTCGGCGCGGCTCGCCCACGCGGTCGGCGGGATGGTCAGGATCAACCGCTCGACGCGGTCACCAAGTTGTAGTGCTGCGTGCAGCGCTGTGGCTGTTCCCATCGATGCTCCGCCGAGCGAAACCTTGTCGAACCCGAGCGCATCGATCAGTGCGATCTGGTCGAGCGCGAGCTCTGACCACGCGCCGTCCGCCGGCCGCATGAGGTCGCCCGATTCCCCGTGGCCGCGAGCGTCATACCGCAAGACTTGTCTTCCAGAGGTGAGCCGAGAACAATCCACGAGTGGCATGCGATCCTCGCTCGCCCGACTGCTCGTCAGCCCGTGGCCCCACACAAACGGCGTGGCCGCACCCGCACCCGCAAGACCGTAGGAGAAGTCGCAGTCGCGGAGCCGGATCGTCGTCATCGCTCGACAGTACGGCTGGGCGGCCAACGGGCGTCAGCTGAAGTGACGGTTGAGCGTTCGGCGCCACTTGTTTGACGGCAGCTCGGGGTGGAGCGCTGCGAGGCCAGTCGAGTACTTGCTGATCTTCACGGGCCGATGCCCGTGGGCCCACATCCATCGGTCGACGGGGCCGGCTGCTGTTGGTGACTTCGACTCGACGATCACCGCATCGAGCGATGTACTTCGGCCGTCAGTTGCGGTACACACCAGCGCACGGTCGATTGTGGCACGCGTGCCTGATGTTTCGTGGACGATCGTCGACCGTCTGTAAGCCGTGGTCAAGACCGCGTGTAGCCCCGTCTCGTTCAGCACTTCGTCGGTCACCGGAACATCCGACGACGCGAGTACCACCTGCACGAAACGACGGCCTTCGGGCGTGAGCTGGCTGCTGCTGTCGATGTCGTAGTCGAGCCGTTCTTTGACCGTGCGACCACGCCCATCTTTGGTCTTGACCTCAAGCATCACCTGCGCCGAGTCTTCATAGATCCTCGTTCGCACTTTGAAGCGTCGGCGGCGGCCACAGGCTGCAGCGTGGTGAAGGTCGAAGTTGGACGTGTCGAAATAGACCGAGCGATAATTAAACGTGCGCAGGCCATCGATCTGGAGGATCTGTAAGCCGTCGGCGAGCTCGCCGAGCATCAGATCAACAGTGGTCTCGTCGACCACGTACTTCCGGTCATTGCGAACCTGGAGCGCAGCGATCGCGTCGAGGTCTGCGAGCGAAATCGGCGCAAGTGCGTTGACTATCCCCGACACCAAAGTACTCACGTCGCGCGACGACCTTCGGGTAGTCGGAACCGGACATCGACCGAGGTCGTGTCCGATACAAGATCAACCTTCTTCACCTTGAGCCGTTTGATGTCGGCACCGAGCAGTTCCTGAAGATGGGCTTGCAAGGCAACCTCATCAGTAAACGCCGAGTCGATCGTCATGTTCTGGTGTCGCACTCCGGCAAACAGGCGCGGGTGATCAACAATGAAAAGTGTTGCGACGATCGCGGCCATCAACGTTGGGGCAATCCAGTCGGGCGACACCCGGATACCGCCAAGCAAGCCGAGCCCGAGCGCGGAGAAGTAATAAGCCACTTCTTCCTGATCGAGCTCTTGTGAGCGGAGCCGGATAATCGAGAGCACGCCGAACAGGCCCAGCCCGAGCCCTGCCGTGATCTCCGCGCGGGACAGAACCGTCGCGACGGCGACCACACCGACATTGATACTCATGATCGCAAGCACCATGTCGGGGCGGCGATATCGCGGGAAGTACACGAGGAACGTCAAAATCAGCACGGCGACGGCGTCGGCGGCGAGCAGCGTCAAGTCAGACATGGCTGGCAATGTTTCCGATCATTATGTGATGGCCGGCGATCATCGGCCGTCGGTTTCTCGTGCGGCGTCGATGTCAGAAATCATTGCTGCCATGGCCTCGCGCCACGCCACAACCGGCTGACCGTCGGTGTACGTAGCTTCGGCCTCAGCCACGAGTTCCTCGACCTGTGTCGACCACTCCGCGATACGTTCGTCGACGCTTTTCTTCGAGAACGGACCGGCAACAAACTCGGCCCGCGCTGCGTCGAATTCTTCCGTGAGTTGGCTGATCGGCCCGATGAGCGGATCGCAGGCCGCCGACTTCTGCGGCAGGTTGAGTCCGCCGAAGGAGAAGACCGCGCAGCCGTCGGTGATGTCGCCGAAGCGGTCGGCAAGCTCGGTCACCGATCCGGTGACACCGCTCGACCCGAGGTTGTCGAAGGCATTGTCGAGGTCCCATGGCAGCAGGGTGAGCTTGTCGGTGGTCGGGTTCTCGTACCAGTAGAAGTTGTGCGGGTTGCAACCGTCGAAGCAATACCAGTGCAGCGCGCCATCGTCGTTGCGAATCGCTCGATCGACCACC
>JBLIKS010000125.1:0-7764 GCA_047635555.1 Candidatus Azotimanducaceae bacterium | reverse complement strand
CCATACGCCAGAGCGCCGCCTGCGATCCCGCCTCCGACGATGACCACTGATTGTGCGCCAACAGCCATTCGCAACCTCAATTCGTAGAGTTGACGGAGCGTAGCCGAGGGGCGTCGGTCTCCCGGACGACTTCCGCCACCCGATCCCGTTGCTTCGGCAACCACCGCTCTGCCGTACACGTCGACACACAGAATCCCTTCAGCCCAGCACCCGAAGCCGCTCGACTCCGGCCCAAGTGCAGTGCTCGACACTCGCGTCCTCCCGAAGGCGTCAGACCTGTCCGGGATTCGGCAGTGGGGAGCGCATCGACCATCGCCGGGTTCGATCGCGCGATCTGAGCGGATCGACGCTCGCGTACGTGTAGATATGGGACGGGTCCCACGTGCATCGGTGAGCGTGATTATCGAGCGGCCTGCATGGTGTCGAAGGCGTGCGACTTCGCCGGATATCGCCCGTGGGTCGGAGCGTTCCAGCCGGCGATTACCGGGGGCCTTCGAGTCGACTGCAGGGTCACCTCAGATGGTGGGGTTCGAGTCCCTCTGGGTCCACTCGTTGTCATTTCGACAACGGCTCCGAAGGTCAGCGCCTGTTGCCGACATGACATTCCATCCGGGTCGGTGAGGTCGTACCTACAGCTTCGCGACGACGTGGGCGAGGACTTCTGACATCTGATCATGCGGGCTGAACTCCACCATGCGGACCGCGTCCTCGACCACGATGGTGTGGCCAGACGGCCAGTAGTAGAGCTCACCCGCATTGACGACCTCTTCGGAGCCGTCCTCGTAGTTGACGCGAACGCGGCCCTCGATGACATAGCCCCAGTGTGGACACTGGCAATGATCTCGCTCCAACCCCTCCAGCAAGGGGCAGAAGTCCAACCCGGTTGGGTACTGGATATAGGCGCTGGTCATTCCTCCCCAGTCCTGGCCGCGGATCATCTCACCGGTTGCCTCGTGGGCGATCGGCAGCTGTTCGACTGCATTGCGCATGGTTTCTCCTTCGTGGCGTTTCCGCCTTCGGTGGTTCCGGATTGGAACCCTCTGTTGTTTCGCTGATGGTCGGGACGTGGCCGTCTCGGCGGCCGTGGTCGGTGACGGCGGGTGTTGAACTGGTCCGGGAATGGATGGCCGATCACTGCTCTCATGGGATTCGCCTGCTGTGGGGTCTGGGCTAGCTCCAGCGGACGCGGAAGTTGTCATTCCAGAGGTTCATGAGGTCGGTGTCGCCACTCATGTTGATGCTCGAGTCAGGTGTGCGGTTCCAGAGCAGGACGTAGAGGTCGGCTGCTGTGCCAGTGAGTGTGAGGTCGGCTGCGTCACCCTCACGGGAGGTCTCGGTGTCTTCGGGGCCCATGCTGAGGTACCAGTGTTCGTTGGTGTCCTCGGTGTGAACGTGAATCGCTTGTGGGCGTTCGATGTTGAGAGTGCGGGGGCGTGGAGCGAACCCAGTCAGGAGTTCGTCGAGCATGTCGGTGGCAAAATGAGGTGTGAAGTGTGAGGTGATGCCGCGTGCCTGCTCAGCGTCGAATCGGTGGATCGCGATCTCGCTGGCCTGCCGACGCGCCCACATGGTGAGTGGCGTTGGCGCCGGGAGGAACGTGAAGGCGGCAACGTCTGCGGGTGCGGACTTCAACACCTCGATCAGGTTGGCCAGAGTGTCGCGGTACCAGTCGACGAGCTTGGCATCGTCCGGATATTGGCCGGCTTCACCGGTAAGGTCCGGCCAGTAGCGGACCAGGTCGGGCAGTTCTTCGACGTCGAGCCAGTCCGGCTCCGGAAACGCCACGTTTGCGGCCGCCCACAGGTGGATCATCCCGAGGTGACGCACGAGATTGCTCATGTCCCAATCAGGGCAGGGTGCGATCCGCACGCTCAAGTCGCCGCGCTCGGCCGCGGAGGCGAACAGGTCGCCCTCCGCGGCCACGAATCCGATGTAGTCCGTTACGTCCATGTGATGTCCCCTTCTTCAAATCGAGCAGCCGTTGAATACTGCAAAATGCACTGTGCAATACAGTGCAGAATACTGCATCATGCAGTAAAGTCAAGCGATGCCTTCGCGTCTCACCACATCGTCCTATGCCGTCTTAGGGCTGCTTGCGGTCCGGCCGTGGACCGGTTATGAGCTCACACAGCAGGCCACACGGAGCTTGCGCTTCGCGTGGCCCAAATCTGAGCGGCTCCTGTACGCCGAGCCGAAGAAGCTCGTCGAGCACGGCCTGGCCACCGCACTCAAAGAATCGGTGGGTCAGCGCAATCGCACCGTGTACACGATCACCGATGAGGGACGGACAGCGCTGCAGGGGTGGATGTCGACCGCCCCGGAGCCTCCGGTGCTCGAAGCTGAAGCTCTACTGCGGCTGCTGTTCGCCGAGAACGGCAGCGTCGATGACCTCACGGCCGCACTCGACCAGATGGGAGCCGATGCTGCAGAGAGGTACGCGCAGGTCGTTACGATCAACATCGGCTATCTCGACGGCCTGCATCCCTTCCCGGAGCGAACGCACCTCTCCGTGCTCTTCGCCACGTTCCAGCTCGAGCTCTTCGACCTGATCGTCAAGTGGGTGGACTTCGCAAAGGCCGAAATCGCAACATGGCCCACGACCGAGGGACTCGGGATGACCGACCGCACCGAGGCCATCCTCAACAACATCAAGCACCAACGATCCGTACTCGAATCACCACCCACAACTCCATGACGATCTCGGTCCGAGCGGGAACGGTCGACCGCCTTGGCATGCGTGACCACCGAGCGATCACGTCCTGACCACTGCCTGCAAGACCGCGCCACGTATCGGGTCCTCCTGCGGTGCCCGATATTCGCGTCGCCGCGATGGCTTCAGACCCGTCCGGGATCCGGCATTTATTCTGTCGCAGAGTGCTCGATAACACCGGAGCTGGCCAGACCGGCGCGCTGGCTCGAAATCGCCCACCCACCTTCGAGTCTGCGCGACGTGTCTCACCAGATCCACGGACACGATGCCACACACGATCGGTGGCACGACACCCGATCAGCCCTGCTCAGGGGCCACACCTGCGCCCGTCCGCACCGGATTGCTCGCCCGATCCGTCGTTTGCGGCGCGTCGGCGTCGGGCTTGGTTCGGCGGAGGCCCGCTCGGGCAGGCGGTTGGGGAAATTGCGGCCGGTTTGGCCCGGTCTCCCTCGCCTCGCCTCGTCGTGCGGGCGTTTCCTGTCGGGTTGGCGGGGTCGTGTGTCAGAGCGGTGGGAGGGCACACGACATGCCGAAGCCGACCTCCCGCGCCACACGAACTGGCGAGGCGGACCGCAGCGAGCGAAACCCGAACCCCACACGACCGACCGACGGCAGCGAGCGCCGGCCGACAAGGTCGGCGATGCGCGATGACTTGCCGAGGATGTCCCGCTCAACCCCGCCGGCGGCCTTTACCGATGGAGAGGGAGAACGCAACCGTGCTCCCCGGACCAACGGAGGAACCGCATGCCCACCACAAACCCCGCCACGATGACCGTCAGCCAGGCGGCGACGGTGCTTGGCATCTCCCGGTCGAGTGCATACGAATGCGTTCGACACGGGTCAATTCCATCGATCCGCCTCGGGCGACGCATCGTGATTCCACGACGAGCGCTCGACGAGCTACTCGCCTCCGTTCAACTCGACCGGCCGGCTACGGCCTGAGCAACGCTGCAGCGGCCTCGGCGGCTTCGCTCTGCTGGCCCGGCATCACATGCCCGTACGTGTCGAGCGTGAAGCTCACCGACGAATGACCGAGCCGCTCGCTCACCACCTTCGCGTTCACGCCAGCGGCGAGGAGGTGCGAGGCGTGAGTATGTCGAAGATCATGCAGACGGATGTACGACAGCCCTGCCGACTCGACGAGCCGACGGAACGCTTGGCCGACGCTATGGGGACGCAACGGGTCACCGATCTCGTTCGTGAAGACACGGTCGTCGGTCGGCGCAGTGACGCCCACCATGAACAGCTCTTCGCGCTGCGTCGCCCGATGCTGCTTCAACACCGACGCCGTCCGCTGGTCGAGGTCGATCGTCCGCCGGCCGCGCTTCGTCTTCGGCACATCGATCGTTTCCTCGCCGTTGAGGAACGTTGCCGCTACTCGCACCTGCACCGTCGACCGAGCGAGGTCGACTGCTTCCCATCGCAACGCGACGACCTCACCACGGCGCATGCCCGTCATCGCGGCGAGGTGCAGCATCGGGCCTGCCCGATAGTTCTCGGAGAACTCGAGGAAGCGACGCAGCTCGTCGGGCGTCCACACGTTCATGTCCGGCGCACGATCGCGCGCCGCCGCCAAGCTCGGCGCGTCAGCGAGGCGAGCGACGTTGCGCATCACCAAGCCCTTGCGCTCGGCGTCGTGCAGCAGCTTGCCGAGTTGCGTGTGCACGTGATGCACCGTCGTCATCGACAACGGCCGACCATCCACACCACCCGACTTCAGGAGCGCCGCGTACAGGTCATCGAGGTCGGTCGGGCGAAGGTCCTGCAGCCGATACGAACCAAGCGTCGGCAACACGTACCGACGCATCGTCTTCCGGTACCCCTCGATCGTCGACACCTTCCGGCCCTGTGTCTCCAGCGAGTCGATCCACGTCACGAAGAAATCACGCAGCCGGATCACGGTCGGCGCGACGAACTCCTGACGGCGGTGCGCATCGATTGCCTCGGCGAGTGCCGACTGAGCTTCCCTCTTCGTCGCGTACGACTTCTTCGACTGCCGCCGACGCTCACCCTCGTGCCACGAGATGTGCGTGATCCACGGCTTCTTGCGGTCGTCACGTCGATAGACGGAGCCGTTCGCCATGGGTGCCTTCCGGAGCAAAGCAGGTAATGTCGCTACCCAAACGGGTCATTCTTGTCAATCGAGAACCCTGGGAAGCCATCTAGCAGGCATTATGCAGCGCCCCTGGCAGGAATCGAACCTGCGACACACGGTTTAGGAAACCGATGCTCTATCCACTGAGCTACAGAGGCGGGGCCGGCGCGAAAGGTGGGAGAAAACCCCCTGCATTCGTGGGTGCCGGCAACGTGGACCGATTGTAGAGGCCGGTTCGGGATCCGAGTCTGCTTTCAACACGCCGATTCCGACCTGGATGCAGCCATCTCGGTGCTGTGGGCGCGTCGGTCCGGCTCGTACCGGGCGGCGGGGCCTTCAGGCGGCGGCTTGGGTCGTCGGCGGGTCGCTACTGCGCCCGCGGTGACGATGCAACGCCAGGCTGTTCACCCCGAGCGCAAACGTCAACAGGTTCAAATGGTGACGTGCATGACCAATCGAGTGCGCCCGCCGCAACCAGAGCGTGTCATCGAGGGCACGGTTGATCGACTCGGCGTCATTGCGCCGCTTATACAAACCAGCGAAGTCCGGGTCAGTCGCCGGGATCGGCCGAATGTTCTCCGTCCGATTGAACCGACGCTTCTCATCATCAGCATTGCCGTGGAGCCGGACACTGACCGTGCCGCCACCGAAGCGTTCGGGGAGCCGGTACTGGTTGTACCAAGCGAAGCCAGTCAGCTCAGGCTCCGCTAGCTCGACGTCGAGGTCGGCTGCGATTGGTTCGGATGGTTCGAGGAGCTCAAACGGTGGCGGATCACCCTCAGGTGCGTTGCGCTCCTGCACTTGTAGCGATGCTTGGCGGACCATTCGCACCACCCGTTCGGCATCGAGTTCGGGCACCTCGTGATCGAGGGTCGCGAGATGGGCGATTGTGTCGATGCCGTCGGCCTCCAACAATGTTCGGTCCGCGCAGCGCACCCCAGCGACATGGACGAGTGAGTCGGCTGCGCGCCATTCGGGGTCGCACATCTGCTCAAACTCGCAGAACCCGCAATGGTCCCATGGCTCTGGTTCCGTCTGCTCCGTCGGCGGCTCCGCCACGAGCGCTGCCAGCTGGTTTCGGAGGCGCCGCCGATAAGCGAGCACGTCATCAACCCGGATCGTCTCGCGTGCACCGGAGCCCAGCTCGAAGGGCATCTGCTCGAAGGGCATCTGCTCGGGTGACTGGCCGGTCTGCGCGGCGATTGCCTCGGCGTAGAAGCACAACTGCAGCACATGGCCTGGCTAGGCCTCCTTGCGGGCGAGCTTCGCGTCGACCGGTTCGTAGGTGGCGTTGCCATCAGCGTCGACAACCCGCTCTAAGAAGTCGGCTATCCCCCTCATGCCGTCATGCACGAACGGCATCTGGAACACAACATCATGACCCGCGCTGAGTACGTCACCGACCCGGGCCACCCACTGGTTGAACGACTCGGTGCCCCGGTCCCAGTCAGGGACCTCAAACACGTCACGACCCTCCACGCCGTACTGCTCCAGCACCGCTTGTTCGTGTTCGAGGGAGATCAGTAACCGTTCCGCCATCAACTCATTGTGGCCGACAGCTTTTCGCTGGACTAACGGCGGCAGCCGGTCAAACGACCGCGGCACCGGTTGGTCGGCGAGAAGCCGCCGCTGCTCTTGTCGAGTGCGAACGCGATGAGATCGGCGTTGACGTACACCCAGGCAAGTGCGCAAAGATCAGCTCGGCGGTAAAGGTTCCACACGCACGTTAAAGGACACCGACACCCGGGGCCGAGTCCCTCGGTAGGGGTGAACATAGTGGGTAAGGAATCCCGGAAACATGACCAGGATGCCGTCTTCCGGACTCACGGCAAAGGCTGCTGGCAGCAGGTCCATCCCGGGGATTTGAGCGAGCCCGCCGCGCGGGTCCTGGAACACGAGCACCCCGGAGTCAGCGTGGACCGTCGGGTCGGCGTCACCGGCGTCCAGGTAGTACACGCCGCTGATGTGCGATTCAGCGTGGTCGTGCGGGACGGTGTAGTCACCGTCGCCCATGACCATTGCCCAGGCCTCGATTTCAAGCCGGTAAGAGGGCCATACGTCGATGCCCCTCTCGCTGCCCAGGTCCGTGAGGAACGCGCTGGAGCCCTCCAGGATCAGATCCATGAGTCGCCCCAGCGCCGGTTCGTCACGGGCCCTTGCTCCGAGGTCCGGCATAGAGTGCCAGCCGCCTGCGTTGCTTCGCCGTAAGCTCTGCTCCTCCTGCGATCTTTTGATGAACTGGCTGGCGAGATCCTGGTTCAGGACGTCGGCATCGTGGACCTGGACGATTGTCACCGGCGTAGCGAAAAGCTCAAGAGCGTCCATGGAATTCAGGCCAGGTCGTCGTCGAGTACAGGTGGTGCCGCTGGAGTTGTCAGGAACTCGTCGGGATGCAAATCGGCATCGATGTCGATGTTCCGAGCGAACCATTCCTTCAAGGGGTGACCATCCATGGTCCCCATGTAGTAGTGGCAGTAAAGTTCAGCGAAGTATTCGCCAGGTGTGCGGTACTGGTAGTTCGACAGGGCGTCCTTGCAGGACTTCACATCAAAGCTGACCCAGCCCCTGTCATGACTCGTGGGCTTATCGTAGTCTTCACCCGGGTAGGCATAGTGGAAAAAGCGGCCATTGGTGTCCTGAGTCAACCTTTCTTTTTCTGCATCGGGGGCCCCCCACGCCCCCATTTTCTTGCCCTTTAGAACCATTTGTACTGCCGGCAAAGCGTTCAACTTCGACACGACTGCCCTTTCAAGCGCGGGGTTTTCAAGCCCAAGCCCAAGCGTTTTGACCGCGCCAGCCACCGTAATCTTTTCTTGCTTCATGTCGGCGAGTTCCGCAATGACTTCACTGAATTGTTTAGGTGTTACCCCATATTTCTCCTCCTCAGCTCGCTTCTTTGCATTCTTAAGAGCATTCTGCGTCGGCCGCGCATTGTTAGTTTTCTTATTCTTATATTCAT
>JBLIKS010000124.1:0-7834 GCA_047635555.1 Candidatus Azotimanducaceae bacterium | reverse complement strand
TCGCCAAGAAGGTGTTCAGCCCGGCCCCGGCCGACGTTGCACACGCGCAGCGTGTGATCGACGCAATGGGCGACGGCACGGGCGCACTGATGCTCGACGGCAAGATGGAAGACGACGCCTCTGTTAAGCAGTGCCACGTCGTGGTCGAACTCGCCAAGGCGCTCGCCGCCAGCGACCCCGAACTTGCCGCCAGCTACGGCTTCTGAGAGAGATCACGTCAATGACCAACAATCCAACAGTTCAGCTCCGCCCCCGCCGCTCGGTGCTCTACATGCCCGCAGCGAACGAGCGAGCACTCGAGAAAGCCAAGACAATTGCCGCCGACGCAATTATCTTCGACCTCGAAGACGCCGTGGCTCCCGACGCGAAGCCAGATGCTCGCGCCAGGGCAGTTGCTGCTGTGCAGTCGGGTGAATACGGCAACCGTGAGCTCACCATCCGTTGCAATGGCCTCGACACCGAGTGGGGCGCCGACGACATCGCCGCAGCGGGCGCAGCTTCCCCCTCCGCCGTGGTGATCCCGAAAGTCGACACCGTCGAGCAGGTCGACGCCGTGTCGGCGCAACTCGATGCCGCCGGGGCATCTGCCGACACCATGATCTGGGCGATGATCGAGACACCGACCGCCATGTTCAACGTCCGCTCAATCGCTGCGCATCCGCGTGTGGCCGTGCTCGTGATGGGGACCAACGACCTCGCCAAGGAACTGCGCTCGCCCATCGTGGCCGGCCGCCATCCGCTCGTCCCGCACCTCGCCACGGCGCTGCTCGCTGCGCGCGAGGCCGGCAAGGTCATCCTTGATGGCGTCTACAACGACGTGAAGAACCTCGACGGCTTCGCGGCTGAATGTCAGCAGGGCATGGAAATGGGTTTCGACGGCAAGACGTTGATCCATCCGAGCCAGGTTGATCCGGCGAACGATGTGTGGGCGCCGAGTGCTGACGAAATCGAGCATGCCGAGCGGGTCATTGCGGCGTTCGACGAGGCAGTCGCAGCGGGCAAGGGCGTGGTCACGGTCGATGGTCGCATGGTCGAAAATCTGCACGTCGACAACGCCCGGCGAGTACTCGCTACGTCAGACGCGATTACAGAACTGCAGTAGGCCAGGGCCGAGCAAATGGGCGGTTGCCCATTTGCTCGTACTCGCGGTAGGCGCCAGCAGCGGTGTTTGAACCGCCCGCGAGTGTCAGAGCGTCAGAGCGTCGAGGATCTGGTCGAAGGCAACGTCGGCGTACGTGAGCATCTCGTCGTCAGTGCGATCTTGGATGGGATGTGGCGTGAACACACGCGACACAGCGGGAAAGCCGAGCGCCGTCGACTGCGCCACGGCAGCGTCGACAAACTGGTCGGAGGCAATGAACATCGACGGGATGCCACGCAGTTCGAGATCGTTGATGTCGTGCACACTGCACGACGTGCAACTGCCTCAATCCGCCAAGGCTTCGATGACCACCTGGCATTCGGTGGCGATCTTGTGGCGCAGGTCGACGGGCGCCGGCTTGGCGAAGGTCGGCTTCATGTAGCGGTTGACGTTGGCGCCGATGCCGATCAGCCGTTCTTCGATCCGGTCGAGGAAGATGTCGCCGCGTGGCTTGGAGATGTCGAGCAGTCCGACAGTCAAGCCTTCGAGCGACGCCGGGCGTGCCAGGCGTTCGCGTTCGACGAGTGTCCGCTCGCTGGTGGGATCCAAGATTGCCGGGGTGGCCGTGCTCATGACTCTTGTTTAGTACACAACGGGCCGGGTAACCGGCTTGGAGCCCTTGTCGCCGTTGACCCATCCGCCGATGATCTGGCTGAACAGGCCGGCACCGCCGCCCGCATAGGTCAGCATCAGGCCGCCAGGCCGGAATTTCGGCAGCGACTCGGCGGATGCAAACGCTTCGGGAACGCCCTCGGCGATTCCGTCGGCGCCACGCACCAGCTCGGCACCCGATCGGTTGAGGTGGCTACTGATTTCGGCGACGATGCGCTC
The DNA here is from genome assembly GCA_047635555.1 of Candidatus Azotimanducaceae bacterium. Taxonomy (GTDB): domain Bacteria; phylum Actinomycetota; class Acidimicrobiia; order Acidimicrobiales; family Ilumatobacteraceae; genus Ilumatobacter_A. The sequence continues at coordinate 5,862 of JBLIKS010000124.1, read as the reverse complement.
GCGATCCCAGCGCGCGTCGGCGAACACGCGGGCGTGCTCGGGGCCCATCACGACGATTGCGTCAAACATCATGATCAGCTTGGGATGGTTGACACCTTGGAGCTTGAGTGCGAACGACTTGGCGAGCGACTCGGGTTCACGCGATAACTGGTCGACCATGCAGTGCGGTCCCTCGCCGGCGAATACTGTGAGGCCGTCGACACCGTCGGCCAAGCCGTGCTCGCCGGCGAGCCGGCCGTACGGCGAAGTGTCGTCGGCTTCGGCGAAGCAGAACGAAATTTTGGCTGGGCTGCCGTGCGCGGCCCGGTCGACTTCGCCCGGGCGGCCGCCACCGAAGTTGCGGATCACCAGCTGCAGCGCTCGGCCAATGGTGAGGTTGGCGCGGTTGCCCTGACCGAGCGCATTGCCGCCTGAGTTCATCCCAATTGCTCGTGTGCCCGGACCACTGCACACGATGACCGGCCCGACCGGCATTGTGGTGGCGAGCAGGCCGTGCATGTTGAAGTCGTCGGTGCACGCCGCTTCGACAGCGGTCAAAACCCACGGCAGGTACTCAGGCTTGCAGCCTGCCATCACCGCAGCGATCGCCACCTTTTCGACGGTGATGTCGACGAGGTCGGGCGGCACCGTTGCCACAATGTCTGATGGCGTTCGGGTGGTGCCGGCGAGCATTGCCATCACTCGTTCTTCGGTCGGCGGGACCACGGGGAGGCCATCGGTCCAACCGCGGTTGAACATCATCTCCATCGGGTCTTCAGCCGCAGCGACCTCGACTCGTCGGGCCGCAAGGACCGAACTTCCGAAACGCACTCGCAGTTCGTCGACGAGGTCGGGGTCGACGCTCATCGAGCCGCATCCGGGACGCATTGCGGGCAGATCGGGAGCGAGCGAGCCGACTCCGGTGAACGATTCCCACGCGGCGCGCGACCAGCCGATGGTCCGGTTGACCTCGACGCCGTTCTCGACCTTGATCAACGTCGGGACCGTCTCGATCTCGTGGTGCCAGCTCACGGCCAAGGACGTGTCGTCGATCGCAGCGGGCGACTCGGGGAAGCCCGGTTCGTCCTGGGTGTACACGGTGAGGCGCACGTTGGCAGCGAGTTGTGCAAGCGCCGGAACGACTGTCTGACAGGTTTCACATTCCTGCTTGACCACGACAACGAAGCCGTCAGGAAGTGTCGGGGCGGCGACTGAGTTTTTGACTGGAAGGGTCATGAGAGAAACTCCAAGATCTGTTGGTTGACGATGTCGGGTATTTCGAGGTGCAAGAAGTGTCCGGCATCGGGAATGATCTCGATCTTGACGTGATCGTCGACCATGGAACGAGCCGACTCAGCAACTTCGGCACCGATGCACCCGTCGTTCGCGCCGTGTAGGTACAACGTTGGCTGCGTCGGCACTGCTTGCGTGGCGGCTTGAATGTCATCGAGCGCCGGATCTCGATATCCGTCACCGAGTGCTGCGCGGTAGTAGCCGAGTGCCGCGGCGAGGTGCTCGGGCTTGCGCATCGCGTCTTTGATGGCGGGCAGATCGGCAGCAGCGTCGTACCCCGGGGACCAATCGCGCCAGATCATGTCGATGAAGGCGAAGTCGTCGGCCGGTACGACCATGTCGGCCAGACCATGTTGAAAGAAGAACATGTACCAACTCTTCTTCAACTGTTCCGTATTGGTGACGAATGCCAAACCCAGCGATGCGCCCGGTGGGACCGCCATCGCAACGACACGGCTCCAGCGTTCGCGCGCCGATGACGCTGCGCCGTAGGTAATCGGCGCCCCCCAGTCGTGGCCAATGATGACGGCGCGCTGGTCGCCGCCGAAGTGTTCGTGGAGCGCATTCATGTCATCTGACGATGCACCGGTTTGGTATGCGCCATTCGTTGCGAGACCGCTCGGCGCGTAGCCGCGAAGGAACGGAGCCACGACGCGGAAACCGGCGTCGTCGAGGACTGGCATGAGGTGGCGCCACGAATGCGCCGAGTCAGGAAAGCCGTGCACGCAAACAACGAGCGGACGTTTGTGATCGTCGATCGACGGTGACGTCAGGCAGGCCAACTCGACGGTGCCGAGTGAGACAGAGGTGAGTGATTCCGGCATGCCGTCGAACGTAGCGGAGGTCGCTGTTACGAACGTCACCCCGCGCCGTTTTTGGTGCAAGCGCACGAGCACCTATCGTTTACTCATCGGGGATCAGCAGAAGTTCCATACCGCGCCATCTGGGGACGGCGACGGGTTTGATGTGACGTTTCATGGCGTCCGTGGTTCGACACCGTGCCACAGCGCGAAACTCCTCAAGTACGGCGGCAACACGTCATGTGTGTCGCTCAACATTGACGGAGTCGATCCGGTGCTGTTCGACCTCGGAACGGGGCTCCGCTACTTCGGCCAATGGCTCGCCTCCGACGATGCGCTCCGAGCAACGGTCTTGCTGAGCCATCTTCATTGGGATCACATTCAGGGCCTGCCGTTCTTCACACCGCTGCTGCAAAACGGCTCGCATCTGACGATTTACGGCCCGGCCCAAGAGGGCGACCTGACATTGCAATCGGTGTTCGCCGACACGATCAAACCGCCGATCTTCCCTGTGCATCTCGAGATGCTGCCGGGATTGATCGACTTCATCGAATGCTGGCAGAACGAGTTCTCGATTGGCACCGACGCGGTGCCCGTCGAGGTCATGGCCCGCTCGATCCCGCATGTTGGCAACACGCTTGGATACAGAGTGACTGCTCGCGGCGCGACGGTTGCGTATCTCAGTGACCACCAGATGCCGGTCGACGGATCACTCGGTATTGACGAAGGCGCCCTGGAACTCTGTCGCGGCGCTGACTTGCTGATCCACGACGCGCAGTACACGCCGAGTGAGTTCGCTCGTAAGTCCACCTGGGGCCACTGCACGATCGAGTATGCGGTCTGGGCGGCTGCCCATGCCGGGGCAAAACAACTCGCACTGTTCCACCACGACCCGACGCACGACGACGCGATGCTCGACGTGCTCACTGCTGAGGCTCAGCGGTGCGGCCGTGAGTTGGGCGTTGAAGTCTTCGCTGCACGCGAAGGACAGACCATCCGCGTTGGTGGTTGACGTGGTCGGCACGATCGCCTCGATCGTCCTCGGCCTCGTCTTCCTCGTTGCCGGTGGTTCGAAGATCGCTGCAGGCCCAGACTGGCCCGTCCAAGCTGCTGGCCTCGGAGCGCCGCGCTGGGTGATCCCATTTGTTCCGTGGGTCGAGATCGCTGTCGGGGCGGCCCTTGTCGTGCAGGTTGCGAGGCGGCCGGCAGCCCTTGCTGCGCTCGCCATTCTGCTCGTGTTCACCACGCTGCTGGCGATTCGTCTGCGCGAAGGGAAACGTCCGCCGTGTGCTTGCTTCGGGGCGTGGTCGGCGAAGCCGCTCGGCCTTGGTCACCTCGCTCGCAACGCTGCGCTGATTGCCGTGGCCGGGATCGCGCTGATCTAGCTGGGCCGTGAGCACGTGAAGCCGTTGTCCGAGACGAGGATCTGAGTTCGCAGTCGCTGGCGACCTGCCATCGAGCGAGAACATGTCGGTGAGGACGACTACCACCACAACTGCGCCGACAATTGCCGCGAGCGCGCCGGACTGTAAGGCGAGACGTACGTTGCGTCGAGCGACGATCGCGGGCGCATACACGACAGCAGTGGCAATGAGTCCGGCGCCAAGCATGAACGGGGCACCGAAGCGTGACAGCGTCGACGCAAAGCACGCAATGGGCACGACCCCGACCGTCTATCCGCGAAGCACCTTGCCGACAGCAAAGGTGGCAGCGATGGTCACCGCGCCGAGGGCAACTACGACGAATCGAAATACGGTGACGTGCACGCCGGTCACCCGCCCGACGAACGACAGCATGACCGGGAGTCCGGGTGCCTGGTAGCCGCTCCAGTAGTTACCGGATCGAAAGGTCCTCCGTCGAGCAGGTTGCTCGCACGGAGCGGTTACACCGATTCGTCATGGCCAAGGGGGCTTCGGATGAGGAGAGCGGGCAGACTGATGGCGACGAACGCTGCACACACCACCCCAACGACGATCAGCAAGCGATGCTTGCCCAAGTTGTTGTCATTTTGTCAATGCTCGAAGTGTGGTGACGAGCGCATCGTAGAGACGCGAGGAGATGCGCCCGCGGTGTGCGTTCACCTGCCCTTGGAGTCCGGCGAGCCAAGTCTCAGCAACGTCACCATCTGACGAGACCCCGTCGAGAGAGTCCGTTTTTGGTCCGATCAATCCGAGTTGGCCAGCGTCGGCCCACCACGTGCCAAAGATTGCTTCGGCCTCGGTCGTCAAGTCGCTGCTCTCGGGTGCGACCTGGGCGGCACGCCGGATCGCACGTGTGCGCGAGATCGTCACGACGAGCCCGTCGCTTCCTCCGACCAGTGCTTTGATCACGCCGACAGGGTGATCGGCGAGCACATCCCAGATCCGTTCGACGGTTTGACCGGTCCATTCCACATCGGCAGGAAGACTGACCTGGACGAGCGCCTGATCGGCCGCCGTTCCGAGCGGCTCGTCCGTGAGTGCGAGGTTGGCGGAGGCGAGTCCGGTGATGCTGCGACGCGCCGGGCTGTTGGGCCGATCGTTCTCTATCCGGATCCGAGCGACGGGTACGATGGGCACTGGCGAATTTTGGGGTGGGTCGGGGAGACGGAAGCCGCGCACAGGCATCACGCTCTCGACGTACGGAGCGCGGACCTCGTTGATCCGCTTGCGAACACCGGGATCGCTCAGGTTGCGCCGACCTTGGTGCCAATGGGTTGCATCGCGGTCGAGGATCAAGACGGCGCCGTTGTTGTGGAGCCGGTACCCGAACGCGGTGTCCTCGACGCCACGCACGCCGAGTTCTGGAAACCCCCCCACCTGACGGAACTGCGCCGTACTGACAGCGATCGTGGCGCCGATGGCCACGCGGAAGACGTCGGTGCGTTCGATGCGCAGGTCGCGCGTGCGTTCGAAGTGGCGCTCACGCCAATCCTGGTCATCGACGTCGGCTCCGGCGAAGACCTCGGCCATGTCGCCAGCTGTGACGAGCTCGACCAATTCAAGATCTGAGAGATGGTCGACGTCGACGAAGCGGCAGAGAGCCATCGGTACAACGAGGTCGCAGCGGTCGAACCAGCGTGCGTAGCTCGCAACGACCTGGCGTTCGGGAATCACGTCACCGTCGAGGAAGAACAGGATCTCACCCGATGCCGCGTCAGCAGCGGTATTCCTGGCTCGACCGGCCCCGAAATCCAGCGTTCGTTCGCGGCGAGCGATGCGCACCGGAAACGGCAAGCCGTCAGGAACGTCGAAGTCGACATCGGAGCCGTCGTCGCCGATGACGACCTCGATGAGGTCGTGCGGGTACGTCTGCGCTGCGAGGCACTTCAAGGTCCGGGTGAGGCCGTGCCCAGGGTTTCGGGTCGGGATGCAGATCGAGACGAGGGCGTGCGGCGTCCATGTCTCGCCGGGCTCGGGCACGAGCGTCGACCAGTCGTTCCCGCGAACGTCGCTGCACGATGGCCTCACGAGCCGTCTCCAAACCCGGCGAAGCCGAAGTCGAGGCCCTTGCGCTGTTCGACGGCCTGCCCGAGGAAGTATTCGTCACCGGCCGCCCACGTGTGCTGGGCGAGGTCACCGCCGCGACGGCGCAGGATGTAGCCCAGACCGTGAGTTCGGTACACCGTGCCGCCGCCGGCTTCGATCCCTTCGATCAGCAGGCGGTCGACGCGCCGGGGGGCGTTGGCCCACCCGACTTCAGCCAGGTCATCAGCTCTGACGAGCAAAGTGCCACCTGCGATCGTGGTGGAGTAGCGGTTGCCGCCGCTGGCGAAACGGCGGATTGTCAGGTCGAGCTGTTCCAGATACAC
>JBLIKS010000123.1:0-7846 GCA_047635555.1 Candidatus Azotimanducaceae bacterium | reverse complement strand
GACGTGTAGATCAGATTTGGGTTGAGTTCGTGCATGGCGTCCCATCCCAGGCCGATGCGATCCATCGCCCCTGGACGGAAGTTCTGGATCAGCACGTCGGCGTCGGCGATCAGGGTGCGCATTACATCGAGGCCGGCCGGCTGTTTGACGTCGATGACGAGCGACCGCTTGCCGCGATTGTTGTTGATGAAGATCCCGGTCATCCCGTTCTTCGACGTACCCAGATGACGCATCATGTCGCCCAAGCCCGGTGCTTCGACCTTGACAACGGAGGCGCCCTGGTCGCCGAGCATCATCGCGGCGAGTGGACCGGCGATCATCACCGACATGTCGACCACTTTGATGCCGGCAAGTGGACCGGCGGGTTGATCTGCGAGTGGACCGGTGAGTGGACCTGCGGGTTGATCGTTCATGGGTCAGATGGTGACAGGTGGTTGATGGCAATATGGCGTCGTGGCGCGCCCTGACATTCCCATCACGGTCATTGGTGGATACCTCGGTGCAGGAAAAACCACATTGCTCAACCGGCTACTACGCGAGCCCGACGGCCGTCGGCTGGGGGTGATCGTCAACGACTTTGGGTCAATCGGTATCGACGCCGAACTACTCGCCGCCGCGAGCGACTCCGGTGTGATCAATCTGCCCAACGGTTGTGTGTGCTGTTCGTTAGGGAACGATCTCATGCAGTCACTCGGTTTGCTGCGTGATGTCGAGTTCCCGCCGGACCAGATCGTGATTGAAGCAAGTGGCGTCGCCGATCCATCGGCTGCGGCAGCGTGGGGCACATCGGTGGGGTTTGCGCCGGGGGGAGTGGTCGTACTCGCTGCGGCCGACTCCATCGGGCGGCAGGTCACGGACCGCTACGTCAGCGCAGAGGTACGTCGCCAGCTCGCCGGCGCCGATCTCATCATTTCAACCAAGCTCGACCTCTGCACACCGGAGCAGTTGCAGCGGGCGCTGAACGTGCTCGACGAACACGCTCCTGGCGTCCCCATCGTCGATGGTTTAGCTCCGATCGACCTGGTTCTCGGGCCACGATCCCAGCTCGGCTCGCGGTCGCAGCTCGGGTCTGGTGCGGAGCCGACAGCGGTGACGTCGTCACCCGAGCATGCGCAGGCGAGTTATTTTCGCTGGTCCTGGTCGGGGGCGACCGTTGCAGCAGGCCGAGTCGCTGGTATCGCTGACGCGCTGCGCGATGTGCTGCGGCTCAAGGCTGTGCTCGACGTCGAAGGCCACCACCACATGCACCTCGAGGTGCATGTGGTGGGCGGCCGGATGACTGTGCACGAGGTCACCGGGCTACGGCGGGGAAGTCGCGCTGAAGCAATCCTCCTGCCCGATGAAGCCGCCGACGATGAGGCACTGTCTGTTCGGCTGAGCGCTGCATTCGACGCGCTCTTGTCGTAACGCTCCCGAACGTCAGACGCCGGGGTGGGCTGCCTCGTTGGGCTGTCCGCCGACGATGGTTCCCCACACGCCGATGTCTTTGATTCCCATCGGGTCGATGGTGAGCGGGCTCTCTTCAAGCACAGTGAAGTCGGCTGCTTTGCCGCATTCGACGCTGCCGAACTCGTCGTCGGCGTGGAGCTGATACGCAGCACCGGTGGTGACCGAGCGCAGCGCCGACTCGGCCGAGATGCGTTCGTTCTCGCCGAGCACTCGGCCTGATGGCGTTATGCGGTTGACCGCACACCACATCGTGTGGAGGTGCCCAAGCGGGGTGACGGCCGCGTCGGAATGGATCGAGAATGAAACGCCCAGTCGCTCGGCGGTGGCGCACGCTTCCATACGGCGGGCTCGCTCGGGCCCGACGGTGATGTCGTGGTGCTGGTCTCCCCAGTACCAAATGTGGTTCGTGAAGATGTTGGCGCACATGCCGAGCTTGGCCATGCGGCGGTACTGGGCTGGCGATGTCAGTTGGCTGTGCTGCACCGTGTACCGGTGATCGAGCCAGGCCGACTCCAACAGCAGTTGTTCGACGACATCGATCCACAGGTCGATCGTCATGTCGCCGTTGCAGTGCACGTGGGTGTTGATGCGCCGCTCGTGGAACGGCCGGACCATGTCGATCAACTGCTCCGGCGGAACCATCCACACACCGTGGTCGGCGGGGGCCTGGCCGCCCGGGCTGAAATAGCCGGGCCACTTCATCTTTGCGGTGAAGCCCTGAATCGATCCGTCGAGCACGATCTTTAAGCCAGCAGTGCGCAGGCGGTCGGTGTCTTCGAGTTCGAACTGCTGCACGAGATCAGCCGCGGCTGCCCAGTCGTTCGACCCCGGCATCATGCCGATCAGGTGTCGTTGATGAATGCGTGCAGGGAAGTCGTCGGTGACGACCTGGTGCCACAGCTCTTGGCCCTGGGGCCGGGTGACGCCACTAGCGCCGAGGTCGACGACCGACGTGATGCCGACGTTCGCACAGATCTGGCCGAGAGTGCGGATTGCTTCGGGGTCGCCCATCAGTCGCATGATCAGGTGAATCGCCGATGTGGCGAGCGCGATGGCTGGCATTTCTTGCAGCTCACCGTTTGGCTCACCGCTGGCGTCGCGAGCCACACCGACGGTTGTCGAATCGCGGGTGATCTCGTTGTGGTCGAGCATTGCGCTGTTGACCGTGGCGAGGTGGGCGCTCGCGTGGAACACAAAGATCGGTCGATCGAGCGATGCCCGGTCGAGGTGATGGCGGGTGAGGCGTTCTTCGCCGGTGAAGTAGATCGGGTCGAAACCCCAGACGACGATTGGTTCTTGTGAGCCCTGCGTTTCCTCGTCGAGCTGGCGGAGCAGCTCGAAGAGTTTGTCGTAGGTCTGGATGCCTTCGGCCATGCTGCCGTCGGGGCGATGCCGCGGGAACCAGCCGGCGTAGGGGAGTAACCCGAAGGAACCTTCGAACACGTGGCCGTGGGCCTCGATCATGCCGGGCGTGAGGACGTGGTCGGCGAAGCGGGAGTCGATGGTGTGCGGCCCCCAGCTCGTACATTCGTCGAGCGAACCAGCGGCAAGGATCTTGCCCTCGCGGATCGCGACTGCCTCGACGACCGGCTGGCTGGGGTCCATCGTGATGATCGACCGGGCCGGGATGACAGTGATTTCGCTCATGAGAGTTCCGCCACGACATCGTGAGCGATCAAGTCAAGGTGATCGAGGTCGGCGAGATCCATCACCTGCAGATACAAGCGTTCGGCGCCAGCGTCGCGCCACGATCGCATTCGCTCGGCGACTTCGGCCGGGGTGCCGCACAGCCCGTTCTTGCGCAGTTCGCCAGGCTCTCGGCCGAGTACTGCTGCGCGTCGTTCGACTTCGGCCTCATTGGCGCCGACACACACAATCAACGCGGCGGAGTAAACGAGTTCGTCAGGATTTCGGTTGATTGCCTCGCACGCGGCTCGAACGCGACCGGTCTGGTTCACGAAGAACTCGCGGTTGACGAACGGCGTATTGAACTCGGTTGCGTATTTCGCGGCCAGAGCTGGCGTGCGCTTCGGGCCGCCACCGCCGATGACGATGGGCAGTGCCGACTGGGTTGGCTTGGGAAGTGCTGGCGAATCGGTGATCGGGTAGTGGCCGCCCGGCTTTGAGTAGGTCTCGCCAACTGGCGTTGCCCACATGCCGGTAATCATCTCGAGCTGCTCTTCGAGGCGGTCGAATCGTTCGCCGAGTTCGGGGAACGGGATGCCGTAGGCCTCGTGCTCGGCGGCGAACCAGCCAGCGCCCAGCCCGAGGTCGACGCGGCCGCCTGACATCTGATCGACCTGCGCCACGCTGATGGCCAGCGGTCCGGGCCGGCGAAAGGTCGCCGACGACACGAGCGTGCCGAGGCGAATGGTGGAAGTGTCGCGGGCGAGCCCGGCGAGTGTGATCCAGGCATCGGTCGGGCCCGGGAGGCCATCGCCGTCGCCCATCAGTAAGTAGTGATCGCTGCGGAAGAACGCGCCGTAGCCGAGCTTTTCGGCACGCTGCGCGACGGCGAGTAAGTCGTCGTAGGAGGCGCCCTGCTGGGGCTCGGTGAAGATACGGAGGTCGGTGATGTTGAGCGGTTCGGTCACAGACGCAGACTACGCGGGCGCCCGGCCGACTCAGGCGCCGGCGCCGGCGCCGGTGCGATCGACCGAGAATGCTGCCGACGTGGAGCCGCGCTGGCGGCTCTGGAACGACGGGTAGACCGTGTCGCCTCGCTCGTACAGCTCAGTTGAGTGGGTGCGTGCAGCGAGCACCGTTCCGTCGGCCAACTCGATCTCGTAGCGGACGTCGTGGCCGTAATACTCGACGGTGCGCACAGTCGCTGCCTCGGTGTCATCAGCCGGGTCCTGACGCAGGTTCACTTGCTCGGGCCGAACCAACACTTGTACGTCGTTGTTGGTGAGGTCGGTACGTCGATCGTCGATCGTGACGACGCCGATGGGCGTGGTTGCGACCGTGACGTCGCGGTCACCAGCGGCGTCGTGGTCGGCAATGACGCCGTGGACGAAGTTGGCCTCGCCGACGAAACCAGCAACCCACGGCGTGGCGGGAGACCGGTAGAGCTCGTCGGGCGTACCGAACTGTTCGATGTTGCCGGCCTGCATGACGGCGACTTTGTCACCGAGGACGAACGCCTCATCTTGGTCGTGCGTGACGAACACGGTGGTGACGCCAACATCGCGCACGATGCGGGCGACTTCGGCGCGCACTTGCACGCGGAGCGAGCTGTCGAGTGCCGAGAACGGCTCGTCGAGGAGAAGCACCTTTGGTTGCGGAGCGAGCGAGCGAGCGAGCGCCACGCGTTGCTGCTGTCCGCCCGAAAGTGTGTTGGGCAGGCGGTCGCCGAAGCCCTGCAGATCGACGAGGTCGAGCAGTTGGTCAACGCGTGCCAACACCTCGGACCGTGACAGCTCTTTACGCATGGAGCGGAGGCCGAACACAATATTCTGGGTGACGGTCAGGTGGGGAAAGAGTGCACCGTCTTGGAACACCATTCCAACGTTGCGTTTCTCTGGGTTGACCCACTGCCGTTTACCCGAGCCGTGGCTGCTGACCGTCGTGCCGCCGATTGACACTGTCCCGGCTGTGGGGCCCTCGAGCCCGGCGATCGCCCGGAGCAGGGAGGTTTTACCGCATCCTGACGGGCCGAGGAGTGCCACGATCGATCCGGCCTCAATGTCGAGGTTGGCGTCAGTGACCGCTGCAACCGAGCCGCCACCACCCGTTGCATAGACGACCGAAATTCCGCGGAGTGAAACCGCCGCGCCGGCGAGCGTGTCTGGTGCGGTTGACATCGTTGTCAAGGCTAACGGGTCAGCCGCGAACGACTTCGCTGCGGCGCAGTACGAGGAACCAGGTCAGTGTTGCTGACACTGCGACGAGGACGAGCGAGGCGAGGCCGCTTGCGGCATAGAAACCTTCTTCATATGACGACCAGATCTCGGTGGTCAGCGTCGAGAAGCCGATGGGGGAGAGCAGCAGTGTCGCGGGAAGTTCTTTGAGTGTCGACAGCATCACCAGGCCGCCACCGGCAACCAGGCCCGGGCGCATCAAGGGAAAGTCAACGTGGAAGAAGCGCCGGATCGGGCTCGGTTCGAGCAGCCGACTGGACTCGCGCAGAGCATGGGGGACAGCGCGCGCAGCTGACTCGGTGCTCGCCAGCGCCTGGCTGCCAAAGTGGATGACGTAGGCGATGATAAGTAGTGCACTGGTTTGGTACAGCCCTTTGAGCACGGGGGTGTTCAAGGTGAGTACGGCAAGCGCGAGAGCGATGACAAGGCCCGGAATTGCGAAGCCCACGATGACCGAAACGGCAGCGATGTCGGAGCTGCGATGCGGACGGCGCGTCGTGGCGAGCGCAACGGGCATCACGATCGCGACGGCGAGCACCGCAGCGATGACCGCGACGGTCGCTGTGCTGATGGCCGGGTGCACCAGATCGTTGAGCGACACGCGACCCTCGGCGATGCCGCGCTGGGCCCAAGTGGCAAGGCTCGTGATCGGGATGATGAGGCCGGCGAGCAAGACGAGCGAACATCCGGCCAGCGCCGGAGCCTGACGCCAGCCGAGACGACTACGCCGAACGACGGCTGTGGAGCGGTCGTCGGGCCGGCCGCTGCCGCGCTGGGATCGTTCAAGCGCGACCACGGCGAGGGCCAAGATCAGGACGACCGTGGCCGACGCGAACGACAAGGCTCGATTTGATTGGCGAGTCGCGAAAATCACTCGCGTGAGGGTGTCGAAGCCGAGCAATTGGACGGCACCGAACTCGCTCAGGGTGTACAAGAAGACCAGTAGGCCGCCACCGAAGACTGCCGGACGAAGTTGCGGCAGCGTCACCTTGAAGAAGGTGGCAGTCGATGACAGGCCGAGCAGGCGGGCGCTCTCTTCGAGGCTGGAGCGAAGGGCGATCAGCCGGGCTGCGACCGGGAGGTACACGTAGGGGTAGGTGAACGCTGTCAGAACGAGCCACGCCGCCCCCAGGCCCCGAAATCGTCGTGGCGGAGTAATGCCCACGGCAGACAGTGCGTCGTGGATGATGCCATTGGGTGCGAGGCCCGCGATGAACGCTGCGGCGCCGACGAACGACGGAAGCACGAGGGGGAGCACCAGGGCAATCCGCCAGAAGCGTCGCCCTCGAAGATCGGTGCGGGTGACGAGCCAGGCGAGCGCCGTACCGATGATTGCCGCCGACACGGAGACAAGTACGGACAGTTGCACCGTGCGCCACAGCGGCCCAGGTACTTCCTTCGCGACGTTGGCAAGGTCGCCGCCGAGCCGGATGGTGCGCCAGACCACGAAGCCAGCGGGGCCGGCAAAACCGGCACCGATCAGCAGACTGAGCAGGCGACTCGGGGTGGCCCAACTCGGGCGTCCGCCCCGAGCGGCGACGCGACGGTTCGAGCGTCCACCGGTCGGCGTCGGCTCAGCGACGTCGAGTGCGAAGTCGACTACGGGGTCCAATCGTCAGCTTTCGAGCCCCGACTCAGCAATGAGTGCACGGGTGGCTTCGAGCCCACCCGCGAGGTCTTCAAAAGCAATGCCGCCGGCATTGCTGACGTCACTGCTGAAATCGATCGGTGGCACGTTGTTGGCGGGCGACTCGCCAATGGCCAGTGGGTACTCGAACGTCTCGGTGGCGAAGTACTGCTGACCGCTCGAACCGAGCAGGAAGTCGATGAGCTGGGCTGCAGGCCCGGCATCGTCCGCGCCGGCGAGGATCGCGGCGCCGGTGATAATCAGCACGGCACCCGGATCATCGGTGGCGAACACATGGTTGGCAGATGGTTGATCGGGGCTCTCGACCAGCGCTCGATAGTTGTAGTAGTGGTTCACGAGGCCCGTGTCGACCTCGCCGCGGCCAACGGCGGCAACGATGGCACTATTGTTCGCGTAGAGCACCGGGTCGTTGGCGTCGAGCGCCTTGAGCCATTCGAGGGTGATTGCATCGCCCTGCGTGGCGCGCATTGCGGTGACAAAATCCTGGAACGAACCGTTGCCCGGAGCGACGCCCACACGGCCCTTCCACTCGGGACCGGTCATGTCGAACACGCTGCTCGGCAGATCAGTTGGGTCGACGGCATCGGTGTTGTAGACGAGCACACGCTGGCGGCCGGAAAAGCCAATCCAGCGGCCACTGTTGTCGCGCACGTTGTCGGTGACGAGGGCCAAGGTCGACTCAGGCAGCAGACCGAGACGGCCACGCTCTTCGAGGAAGCCCATCGAGCCGGGGCTCTGGGAGAGGAACACATCGGCTGCGGTCTCGCCGGCCTCGCCTTCTTCATTGATCAACAACGCAAGGTCGGCAGAGTTGCCGTACTTGACCTCGACGGACAGCCCACTGGCGTCCTCGAACTCATCAATAATCGGCTGGATCAACTCGGTGCTT
>JBLIKS010000122.1:0-7847 GCA_047635555.1 Candidatus Azotimanducaceae bacterium | reverse complement strand
GTCGCTGTGGGCTTCGGCGAAGACGTTCAGTTCGTCGAGTTGCGCGACGAGTTGGTCGAGTTCGTCGGCCGTCATCTGGAGGTCGTCGGGGATGGCTTCACCGCTCGCTGCGAGTGCTTTCAATTCTTGGCGAGAGCAGGTGCGTACTTCGTCTTGACACCTGACGGCGCCGACGATGGGACCTTCGACGAGCGAGGGCACAACGCCTTCGGCGTGCTCGCGAAAGACGTAACGGGAGTAGCCGGGAGCGCCTCCGGCCCGGAAGGTGAGGCCCTGGGGGAACTGGATATCGGCGCCCACCTGGTCGAACGCAGCGGCCTGGGCGATGTATTCGTTCACCTGCTCGATGGTCTGTGCCTCGGTCGGGTCGACCGCTGGGGTGGTGGGGGTGGTGGGGGTGGTGGCAGTGGTTTTGATCGGCTCCGTCACAGTGTCAGCGGGTGCGGTAGAGACCGTGCTGGCCAGCTCAGTTGCTGGCGGTTCGGTTGCCGGAGGCGATGCTTCGTCAGCCCCTGCAGAGCACGCGGCAATCAACAGTGCAGCCGCGATCAACGGTGCAGTTATCTTCGTTCGTTGCATGTGGCACACTCCAAGTCATTTACTCTGCCTCTGAGGAACGTGACAGTAGCCTTGCTGCCATGGAACTCACAGTGCTGGGCAACACCGTTCGTCATGCGATCGATCACGTTGAGGTGTTTCCCGCACCGAAGAACATTTCGTCCGTGACCTTCACGAATGACGAACTGTGCTCGGTGTGTCCGGTCACCGAGCAGCCGGATCTGTCCGACGTCGTGATCGAATACGTTCCAGGAGAGTGGTGCGTCGAGTCGAAGAGCCTCAAGCTCTACCTGTGGGGGTTTCGCGATCGGGCAGTTTTTGCCGAAGCACTCGCCGCAGAGATTGCTGTTGAGTTCATGACGACGGCAAAACCCCAGCGTGTCAAGGTCACCTTGACCCAGCGGCCGCGGGGCGGCATTGAAGTGCGCGCCGTGAGCGAGCTGACCGCCTGAGGTTCAGCGACCTGCGGTTCAGCGGGTTGTCACGTTGCCGGCGATGATGTCGGCGCGAAGCTCGTCGAGTTGCTCGCGCAGATCCTCGGAGACAGCATTGCTCTGGGCGTGAAAGGGTGCGATGTCGACCGCACCGTTTTCGAGCGTGCCGACGAGCTGTCCGCCGATTTCTCCGAGGAAGACCGACCGTTCGACTGCTTCAACAATTGCCACATCGAAGTTCTTGATTACTGAGGTGAGGTAGACCGATCCGACTTCGGGGTGTGCTGCGAAGAGGTCGTTGTCGATGCCAATGATTCGAACTGGCGTGGATGATGCGTGGGCCACGGACGCCGAGCCGAGCCCGACGTCGCCTGCAACCGGAAAGATGGTGTCAGCTCCCTGTGCGACGAAGCCGGTTGCGATATCTACTCCGACATCCAGGTCATCGAGACTGCCAACGAACTCGCCGTCAGTGCCGTCCCAGCCGAGAACTTGCACGCCAGTGCCGGCCTCACGGTTGTAGAAAGATACGCCCTTGATGAACCCGTCCATCGTGCGTGTGAACGGTTCGATATTGAGGCCCGCATACGTGGCGACGACACCGGTCTTGGTGGTGGCGCCCGCTAAGAATCCGGCGAGAAACGCTGGTTCGGTAGCGTTGAACGTCAGCTCCATCATGTTGTCGATCTGGTTGGGATAGTCGTAGTCGACGATTGCGAAGGACTGATCAATGTGGTTCGTGGCTGCGACTTCAGCAGCATTGGCGAGGCGAACGCTCGATGCGACGATCAGCGAACAGCCGTCGGCAACAAAATCATCAAAGCTGGCTGCGTAATCGGCCTCAGTGACCGGTTCGGCGACGTCGGCAGTGACGCCGAACTGAGCAGCGGCGCGCCGTGCCCCTGCGATGACCGAACGGTTCTGAAGGCTGGTTCGATCGACGTCGGGTACCACGCAGACCGATCCGACGACGGAATCGGTCGGTGCACCGTTGCCGAGGGTGAGCGTGTTCTCTGCCAGGTTGTCGGCCGTGGCGGCCGCAGTCGTCGTGCTGCCATCGAGTTCGGCTTCGCCGTTCAAGCTGATGGGGCCAGAGCTGTCGGTCGTTGCATCCGTTGTCTCGGTTCCATCGCTACCGTCGGTGTTGCAGGCAGTGATGGACATGCTGGCTGCGATGCAGAGAACACACAACTTCGCTGTCGAGATCACGTGCGTGCTTGCTCCGGTTGGCAGGGGACGGGAAAATGGTTGATCAGCATCTCAGGACGGCTCATGCGAACCTTCGCTCGTTGCAGCACGGGATGATACCGCTGATGCTCGGGGTGCGATCGGCAGCTCGATTGCTGCACCGTGTCGCGGCAATGCCTCGGCACCGACCGTTTGGGGCCGTATCGTTGTCATGCAATGTCGATGTCAGCACCAGGATCGAGCACCAATACATTGCAATTGCTGCTCCGGCAGGTCGGTGTCATCTGTGTTCTGCTTGTCGTGGCCTACAGCGGCGTGAAGGCAGTCACTGAATACTTCAGTGGTGACAGCGCCAACGCGGGCTCGGTCGCCAACCCGCTGGATGCGACTGAGGCCCAAGGGGCAGGGGTAACCGCAACCAGTGCTGACGAGACGGAAGTTCCCGACGACGCAGATATCGAGCAGGCGGAAGAGGAAGCGCCCCAAACCGATCCTCCGGTAACCGAAATCGAAGTATCTGCGCCTCGTGTCGACGGTCCCCCGACAGCGGACAACCCGGCTCGCGTGTACATCGTCGGTGACAGTGACGCCGGTACGTTCGGTCCGTACCTTCAGCAACTCCTGGACGGGACGACGGTCGCAACGACCCAACTCAACTACAAGGTTTCGTCAGGACTCGCTCGGCCCGACTTTTACAACTGGCCGGATCAACTCGCCGCCGCGCTTCCGGCAGTCGACCCGGACATCATCGTGGCGACGTTCGGTGGCAACGATGCGCAAGGCCTGTCTGCGTTCCAAGACGAACTGCAGTTCGTCATCGGTGATCCGGTGGCCAATGAAGCGGAGTGGAGCGCCGAGTACACGAAACGCGCCGGCGACGTGATGGATCTCCTCCTCGAAGGTGGCCGGACCGTGATTTGGGTCGGCATTCCCAACGACGACAATCCCGATGTCACGGCTCGTCTCGCAATTCAAGATCGGGCGGCAAAAGCAGCCGCCGCGGCACGGTCTGGCGTGACCTTTGTTGACACCTGGGCCCGATTCTCCGGGCGTGAGGGCAACTGGGCTGAGTTCGTCATCGACCCTCGTGACGGTGAGGGCAAAGACGTGCGCGCTGACGATGGGTTCCACCTCAACGTGAACGGCGCCGAGATCCTCGCGCTCGACATCGCTCAGGTCGTTCGCGACGACCTCCGCGCCCGTGGCGCCAACATCTGATCTCGCAGTACGGGCCGGCGCAGCCCGGCGCTACGCGGTGTTACTGCTGTTGGCCGCGTGCCTGGATGGCGACTCGTCGTGATTCGACTTGGGCGGGGGAAAAGTGCGTCCGGCTCCACGCTCGACCGTCGCGGGCCTCGGTCTCCCACTGGTCGTCGTCTGTGGCGATCGCGTGGTACGTGGAACGGATCTGGCGCACACCGGCCTGCTCGTTGCCGCTGATGTCGTTGGCGAGCTGGCGGGTGAATGGGAGCAGCTCAGCGTGAGCGACGACATGGTTGACGAGGCCAAAGGCCAGTGCTTCGTCAGCCAGCATGAAGTTGCCCGTGAAGCTCATCTCTCGGGCGCGCCGCACACCAATCGCCTGGGGGAGCAGCACGGTGAGGCCCCATCCGGGCATCACGCCAACGCGGGCGTGAGTGTCGCCGAATTTGGCGTGTTCGCTCGCCACGAGGAAGTCGCAGTTGAGTGCGAGTTCGAAGCCACCCGTGATCGCAACGCCGTTGATTGCGCCGATGATCGGCTTCGTGACGTGCGGGAACGGCCCGCGATCGCGAGAGCCGGTGCCGCTGATGTTGCCACCGGTTGATCCGAGCTCCTTGAGGTCGAGGCCTGCGCAGAACGCCGGGTCGGCGCCGGTGAGGACGATCACGTCGACGTCGTCACTGGCCTCCGCCTGTCGGAGGCGTTCGGGAAGGAGGCGCAGAACGTCGCTCGATAGAGCGTTGCGCGCTTCGGGCCGGTTTAACGTAATTGTTGCGATTCGTTCGGAGATGTCGAGCAGGACCTGGTCTTCAGCCATTGCTCCATCCTTACCGAGATGCCCCCTTGAGCCCGTCACGGCGTGGTGGGCTCAATGAAGCATCTCGGTGTTGCTCAGTCGTTAGGCAGAAAGTCGAGGCGGAGGTCGCCGAGCTTTACGAGGGTCGAAGCAATCCAACCGCCGAGCACACCGAAGTGTTCGTCGAGTAGCGAGTTGGTGCCGTCGGCAACGGTCTCTTCGGCCAGCTCGTACAACCCTTCGTAGTTGATCTCGATCGCATGCTCGGTCGGTGTGTACCCGGAGACGTCCATTTCGCCGGGGTCTGGATAGCCGACCTCGGCGGTCAAGCCGGAGCGTTCGAGCCGATCGTCTCCGACGAGTGGGCTCTGCTCTGGCACCGTGGCATAGATCTGCTCGGGATCGGCTGGGCTCGCGAGCTGCTGGACTCGAAGGACAATCTCCATCTCGATCGCGGGGCGTTGCTCGAGGACCTCTTCGAGGTACCACTGTCGATATGCGGCTTGGCTCCAGGCTGGCCAGTCGAACGTGATGTGGGCAACGATGCGAGGCGGTTCGCCTTCGCCGGGCAAGCCGTAGCTGGTCTCCCAGGTGAGATCGCCGGACAGCACATCCGACTGGAAGTGCTCTTCGAATGCTTGGCGTTCAAGAAACGCCAGCTCGAAGGCATCGCGCAGCGCGCTGATCGCATCGGTGAACACATGGTCGAGCATCAGGCCTCAGGCTACGTCGCTCGCAGCGCTGCTCGATTCGCGGCCGGGGTCGCCGGGTCTGCAGTTGAACGTGGTCGACGTGCCAAGATCACCAGATGTCCCTCGTTCTTACCGACATTACCGATCGCGTTGCCACGCTCACGCTGAACAACCCAGACGAGCGCAACACCATGACTGCACCGATGGTCGAGGAGATCATCGCTGCCATGGATGCGTTTGAAGCCGACGAGGGCGTGGGTGCCGTCGTGGTCACCGGGACGCCGCCGGCGTTCTGTGCAGGGGCGAACCTCGGTAACCTGGCCGAGGCGACTGGCGAAAGCCTTGGTGTCATCTACGAGGGGTTTTTGCGGATTGCCCGCTCGCCGCTGCCAACGTTGGCAGCGGTCAACGGTGCAGCGGTCGGAGCGGGTATGAACCTGGCGCTCGGTTGTGACGTTCGCATCTGCTCGGACCGCGCCAAGCTCGACACGCGCTTCTTGGAGCTCGGGATCCACCCCGGCGGAGGACATACGTGGATGTTCCGCCGCATCGCCGGCCCGCAGGCTGCGATGGCCGCCGTCATCTACGGTCAGGTGCTCGACGGAAAGGAAGCCGAACGAGTCGGCCTTGCCTACAAGTCTGTGCCGGGCGATGATCTGCTCGAGTATGCGCACGAGTTCGCTGCCAAAGCTGCTGCGGCGCCGCGTCAGCTCGCGATCGAGGCGAAACAGACGATTCTCGACATGGCCGACGTCCAGAATCACCCCGATGCAGTGACGCGTGAACTCACCCCGCAGCTCTGGAGCACCAAGCAGCCATGGTTTGCTGAGCGCCTCGCTGCATTGCAGGCGCGTATTTCAAAGAAGTGAATCGACGCGCTCTCGAGCGCGCCGGTACATCTCGTCATCATCGACCCACTCCGGGCCGAACGCGGCACGATCGAGCAGCCGAGCTACCTCATTTGCCGCGTGATCTGCTGTGCCGTTTTCTGGGGCAGCCGCTTGCGACGCGTCGTTGAATGATGCAGCGCGCAGCGGATTGGTGGTTGCCCTGGAGCGCGGGCTCGTCGGTGGTCCGTGGCGGCGGTGGGATGTTCACTTTGTTTGAAGCGGCATCGCCCGCATCCGTACCAGCGGGGTGACAATCGCGCAGAACCGTTACACCAATTTCCGAGTTGCGACACCCGGCGTGCACTACCGTCATGAGTGCAAGCAACCGAAACCACAGCGCTGCGGAGCTGTCGAATCGCCGGTGAACACCAGCGAAACGGCAGGGAAACGGCGGAAAGCAGGAGGTAGCAATGAGCCAACGCAACCGGGATCTTGAAGTTCCGATGCAAGTCAAGCAAGAGGTGCGAGCGCACGCTCATTCAGAGCGGCATCGGATCCATGTGGAACTGCAGCACGCTGCGAAGGAGATTTTTGGCGGAACCGACCCCGCCGATGTTCATGAGCCGGGTGAGGCATGGAAGCCGATGCACCACCGCGATCCCGAAGTGGCCAAGAACAAGTTGGCCAAGCGCTCTGCAACCAAGCGGCACTGGAAGACCAAAATGTGGAAGCGGCGCACGGCGATGCGACAAGATCGTGCCGCTGCACTCCGTCAGGCCCGCGATAACTCTGGTCTTGTCACCTACTGAACACCAGGTACTGCATACCGTCTCGTGACGGCGGAAGGCCGGTCGGTGAGTTGATTAACCCAACCAGGTGTTGATCAGCTCGCCGTCGAGGGCGTGCCACTCTTCGGCCGTCATTCCGTAGCGAATGTGGTCTTCCCATTTGCCGTTGATCTCGAGATATCGCTGGGCGATTCCTTCGTCACGGATTGCCAGCTTTTCCATCACGCGACGGCTCTTTGTGTTGCGTGGAACAATACAAATTTCGACGCGGTGCAGACCGAGCGTTTCGAAGGCATAGCGAATCAGTGCCACGACGCCTTCTGCTACGTATCCGTGTCCGGCGTGGCGCTGATCGATCCAATAGCCAATGGTGCCTGACTGCATGGCCCCCCGGATGACGTTGTTTAAGTTGACTTCCCCGGCGACCTGATCACCAATAAAGAGGCCGAATTGGTAGGCAATGCCAACCGTCCGGTCGCGGTCACGCTGGGCGCAGCGAGCACTGAATGCTGACCGTTCAACGGTGGGATCAGGCAGGCTGGGGTTGCGACGTGGCTCCCATGTGGTGAGCCATTCCTCGTTGTGTGCTCGGACTTCACTCCACGCACGGAAGTCGCCAGCAGCCAGCGGTCGCATTGTGATGCGGCGGCCGTCGAGGCGGGCGGGCGCAGACGAGCGCGACGGATGCCTCAGTGTCATATCGAAGGTGCGTTTTCGTGGATCTGCGTGTCGTCCTGAATGGCCAGTTGGCCCAGGTCCAATCGTCGCATGATCGCGAGCACGATGCAGAGTGTGCCGATAATCGTATCGACGTCGCTGGGAGCAAGCCCAGGGTTATGTAACCGCTCAGCCCTCGGTTCAGCGACCAGCGTCCGGAAGACCTCATCGGCATCAGCTCGCTGCAGGTGGTAGCCGGTCGGCACGTGTTCGTTGCCGAGTTCGACTCGAGCGAGGCCAATTGCGTATGGGCCGGTCGCAGTGACTGACGGCGCGGCGAGAACCGATGGCGCCAATACGACGATGTCATCGAAGTAGTCGTGGATGAAACCAAGTGCGTTGGTGAGGTGCGACGGAGATGGCGTGTCGCGTTGTTCCAACACGCCATCGAACAGCGACTGCGGGCCGAGAGGAATCGTCCACGCTCCGCCGCCCGTCATCGAGATGTCAACTCGGTCGTCAGCGATTGCCACAAAGAGCGAACCGGGTGCGATGTCATTTGGAGTCACGGGATCTGGAGTCACGGGATCTGGAGTCACGGGATCTGGAGTCACGGGATCTGGAGTCACGGTGTGACCTCATCGATGTGAGGTGCGGGCGGCTGCAAGCCGTCGAGCGTGCCACGGTCGTTGCCGAGCCGA
>JBLIKS010000121.1:0-7858 GCA_047635555.1 Candidatus Azotimanducaceae bacterium | reverse complement strand
TCGTTGCACTGCTCGGACCTTCCGGTTGCGGCAAGAGCACGATTTTGCGCTTGGCCGCCGGGCTCGAACAGCCCACGTCTGGAACGGTGAGCGTCGGCGGAGCGGCTCCAGTGGAGATGGCCCGCCGCCAAGGACTCGGTGTGGCGTTCCAGGACCATGCGCTCCTCCCGTGGGCCACGATCGAGTCGAACGTCTCAATCCCATTCAAGATCGCCAGACGCCCAGTCGACTCGGAACGTGTCGCCGAACTCCTCGAACTCGTCGGACTCACTGAGTTCGCAAAAGCCCGCCCCCGCCAGCTCTCTGGGGGCATGCGACAGCGGGCTTCCATCGCCCGGGCCCTCGTGTTGGAACCGAAGATGCTGCTGCTCGACGAGCCCTTCGGAGCGCTCGACGCAGTCACCCGCCGCAAACTGAACATCGAACTGCAGTCGATCTGGACGCGCGACCACATCAGCACCCTCCTGGTGACCCACGCAGTGGAAGAGGCGGTGTTTCTCGCTGACCGCGTCGTCGTGATGAGTGCCCGCCCGGGCCGAATCGAGACCATCCGAAAGATCGACTTCGAGCGCCCGCGCAAACCTGAACTGCTGCGCTCGCCCGAATTTCACGAGGTCGTCGATGTATTGACGGCATCGCTCGATCTTCACGATGCCCACGCCTGCGCCGAGGCAACATCATGAAGAGCAACATCATGACGGTGGCACCATGAAGCCCGAATCCCGCCGAGCTGGCCTCGCCTACGGAGTGCTTGGCGTCATCACACTTCTCGCCACGTGGGAGCTGGTCGGGCGGGCCGAACTTCTCGGCTCTACATTCCCGCCGGCCTCCGATGTCTTTGCCTACCTGCTCGACCCGACGTATCGATCGCTGTTCCGCCGAGCCGTTGGCGCGACTTTCACATCGGCGTGGCGCGGCTTCGTCGTTGGCTCGCTGGTGGCGATGTTCTTGGCAGCCGTGGCCGCGCTGATGCCGATTCTGAAAGAGGGCATGGACCGCTTTGTTGCCTCGATCCACGCAGTACCCCTCATCGCCCTCGGCCCGCTGTTCATCGTGCTGATGAGCCGTTCGGGAACGCCAACGGCAATCGCCGCACTCGCAGCCTTCTTCCCCGTGTACGTCGCAACCGCAGCTGGGTTTGACGACACGACCGCATCCCACCGCGACATGTTCGCCGTGATGGGTTCGGGCCGGTGGGCACGACTTCGCCACCTCCAGCTTCCGGCCGCCCTTCCAGCGTTTGCCGACGGTCTCCGGCTCGCAGCGCCAGCGTCTGTTCTCGGGGCGATCCTCGGCGAGTGGTTTGGTGCCCCGAGAGGCATCGGGATTCTCATCGTGTCGTCGATGCAGAACTTCCAGATCGACCAACTGTGGGCTAGCGCGATGCTCGCCGCAATAATCAGCCTGCTCGCTTTTGTAGTCTTCGGCGCCTTTGAGCGTCTCGTTGTTGTGAGGACCCGATGAGCCAGGCGATCAGCAAGCTGAATACTCCCATCCGGGCCGCACGGCAGACGGCCGTGCCGATCGGCTCAGCTCGTCCTCACATTACCCGGCGGGTCGTGGATCTTGCGTGGGGCCCGGCGAAGTGGTTCATCGGCCGCTACTGGGGCGTCATCGTCATCGTTGGCGGCTGGCACACCTACATCACCGTGCTCGACATCAATCGCATGGTGATGCCCAGCCCTAGTTCGGTGTTCGTGGAATTGACCACGAACCCGGGTCGGTACGTTGAACCGTCGGTTTCCACACTGACAGTCGCCATCTTCGGCCTCGTCGGCGGTATGACGATGGGCGCCACGTTTGCGTCCCTGTCCTGGTTCGCTCGGGCGCTGAACGGGCTCCTGACTCCCGTTGCGGTGATCCTTCGGTCGGTTCCGATCGTGGCAATGGTCCCGGTGCTGGCCCGAGTTTTCGGCTACGAGCAGCGCACCATCCTGTTGATCACAATCGCCATCTCGTTCTTCCCGACTTTCGTGTTCGTGTCATCAGGGCTGCGCAGCACACCGGCAGGATCAGACGACCTCTTCGCTGTTCTCGGAGCGCGACGCATCACGCTGTTCACTCGGCTTGCTTTTCCCTCCGCCGTACCCAATGCCCTCGTTGCCTTCCGGCTGTCGGCGGCGGATTGCATCCTCGCTGCGCTCGTCGCTGAGTTCTTGATGGGCACACGCGGACTCGGTCACGTCTTCCAAGACACCATCGGTGATCTCGACATGCTCACCGCCTGGACCGCAGCGATCATCGCCACGATCTTCAGCGTCACCCTCTTTCTGCTGACACGCCGCCTCGAACGCGCCGGACAGCGCCGCTGGTCGATCTAACACCCCTCGAGCACCTTCCTCGCCCGGCCCTCTGCCCGGTTCTCCTTCCCCTCAATATCCACCACACCCCGAAACAGACAGAGGTAACCCGATGACTACCAATCCACGACGTGAGTTCTTTCGCAATGTCGGAGTCGGCGCCTCGGCGCTGATGCTGCCCTCGTGGCTTGCCGCGTGCGGCTCCAGCGATGACGCATCTTCTGCGACCACCGCCGCACCGGGATCCGTTCCCACCGTGGCCGACACGATCCGCCAGGCCAACGGTTGGATCAACAACGTCGAGTTCGGTGGCGTCTGGGTCGCGATCGAAAACGGATACTTCGCCGACCAGGGCGTCAACCCAACGTTCCTCCAGGGCGGCCCGAACGCCCCCGCCCCACCTGTGGCCGTCACGGCGGGCGACGCCCAGATCGGTCAGGACCCGAGCATGCTTCGGATCTTCCAGGCGATGGCAGAGAGCGGCGACGACTACGTGCTCTTCGGCACTCAGTTCCAGACCAGCCCGAGTGGCGTCATCTCGACGCCCGCTCGGCCTGTTCAGACCGCTGAGGATCTCGTCGGTATCAAGTTCCTCGGCCAACCAGGCGCCGAGGCCAACGTCAAAGCCGCGCTCAAGCTCGGCGGCTTCGACGACACTGACTATGAGTTCATCCCTGCCGGATTTACTCCAGAGCCACTCATGGAAGGACAGGGTGAGGCCTACTCCGCGTTCCTGACCAACCAGCCGCTGATCCTCGCTGAGCAAGGGTTTGTGGAAGGTGAGGACTACATCACCGCCACGTGGGAGCAACTCGGACTGCCGCTGTACTCCAATGTGATGTTTGCACCGCGCCAGTACGTGGAGGAGAACCACGATCTGCTCGTGCGCTTCATGCGGGCCTTGATCCTCGGTTGGGAAGTCAACGAGGACGACCCGGAGTACGCCGCTCGCCTCTCGGTCGAGAAGTACGGCGTCGACCTCGGGCTCAACCTCGACCAGCAGATCGCCGAGAACGAGACACAAATCCCACTGCATCGCAATGCGCTCACCGAGGAGAAGGGCCTGTTTTGGCTCGACCCAGATCGCGTCGCCAACGAGATGTACCCCGTGCTCGAGGCCGTGGGCGTCGACCCGCTCCCCAACATCGACACCCTGTTCGATCTCACGATCCTCGAAGACGCATTCGACGGAAAGAAGACGATGCGATGAGCACTGGTCGCTCACTACGCGCACTGCCCAAGGCGCATCTTCACGCTCACCTCGAAGGAAGCATGCGACCATCGACCCTGGCTGAAATGGCGGAGGGCTACGGCATGGTTGTTCCCGAGACGAGTGGTTACGGCGATTTCCCAGCGTTCTCCGAGATGTACAAGGCCGCGGCGACGGTGATCAAGACAGCCGACGATCTTGCTCGAGTCGTCTCCGAGGTCGTGGAGGACGCTGCTGTCGACGGAGCGGTGTGGATCGAACCGTCGTTCCAGCCGCGGATGCACGCGCCAACATTTGGCTCGATTGAAGCGGTGATCGACATCATCGTCGGTGCTGCTGCCGACGCTGCTGACCGCTTCGGAATCGGCGTTGGGCTGATGGTGGCCGGTGACCGCACAGAGGTGCCCGAAAACGCTGCAGCGAACGCTCGGTTTGCCGTGAAGTACGCCGATCGCGGCGTCGTCTCGTTCGGTTTGGCCAGCGACGAGGCGGTCGGGCCACCCGAGTGGTTCGTCGATGCCTTCGACATCGCCCGAGAGGGGGGCCTGTTGTCGGCACCGCATGCGGGGGAGCTTGCCGGACCTGAGAGCATCATCGCTGCGCTCGACACGCTCGGCGCCGACCGCCTTCAACACGGGGTACGCGCCGTGGAAGACCTCGAACTCTTGGCCCGCCTGGCTTCGTCGAATGTTTGTCTCGACGTCTGTCCGAGCTCGAACGTGATGCTTCGGGTCGCCGCGTCCTACGCGGACCATCCCCTCCCGCAACTCCTCGATGCCGGAGTGACGTGCAGTGTGAACGCTGACGACTCGCTGCTCTTTGGACCAGGTCTGCTCGACGAGTACGAACTGTGCCGCGGAGAGTTTGGCTTTGACGACGAACGTATGGCCGCGATCGCCGCCTCGTCGATCGAAGCGAGTGGAGCATCCGATGAGCTGAAGGCAGCGAGTCTCGCCTCCGTCCACGATTGGCTCAACGAGCCGGGCCCGTCATGAGCCTCGCCACGATCGATCTTTCAGCAACAGGTGTTGTCCCCGAGCGGACCGATGACGCCACCGTTGCATACGAACTCGTCGCTCGTTTTGGTGCTGCGATTCTCGTCGGTAACGGCCGCGAGGCACTCGATGGGCCCGCTGTCGCACATCGGGTGTTCGAGGACCACACGCTCGCGGTCCCGGAAGCGGCCGAGGTCACCGACAAGGGTGTGCATGAACGCCGACCCGAGGGCCTTTCGAATCGAACGCGGTCGAACTGTCACACCGACGGGTACTCATTCGGCTGGCAGTATCCCGACCATTTCCTCTTGCTCTGTGACGAGCCCAGCGACGATGGCGGCGATTCGTTCCTCGTGTCGGGCAACGCCGTCCTCGCTGCCATGGCCCTTGACGAGGAACTGGCATGGGTGGCCAAGTGTCTCGCGAACGTTTCGGTGGACCAGACCCAGGCCGGGATGCAACCGTTGATTGGTCCTCTCGTGTCGACCTCACCATCAGGACGTCAGATGTTCGTGATGGCCAATGCAGTTGACCAACGCCCTACCAATGACAGCACGGATCCGGCACGAGATCGAGAGATGATCGAGGCGTGGCGGTCGACCGTCGACGCAGCAACAGATCAGGTCGAGCATTTCAAGATCGACTCCGGTGAGGCCGTGATTGTGGACAACTATCGGCTCTTCCACGGCCGCGAGCCCTACGACGACGTGCGACGCAGAATGTGGCGAGTGTGGACGTGGACCGACAGCGCAGCGTTTGGGACGCCCGACGCCGTACTCCACTCCGACAGCCGAGAGGCGCACTTCGCCGGCTGACCGCCGATCACTCTTGGTCCAGCGATCCCCAGTCGACAATCGTCGCCCGCGGTTCATTGCGGTTGACGGGTTCCGGGCGTCGGCCGAACATGTCGTTGCTGGTATTGAATCACTGGCCCGCGGGTGAGGAGCGGAAACCTCGGTGCGGTCCAGAAAGAGCTCGGAGCGTTGTGTGAGAGCCGGCTGGTCAACAAAACGCAGTGTCGCATCCACCCCTGCATTGAGCTGGGCTTGCGTGGCGCAGCAAATGAAGCAGGTCGAGCGTCACAGGAATCCGGCGAGACGGTTGACCGCGAAACGCTCTTCCCGAGCGTCCGCACTGGTCTGGCGAGTCTCATCGGTGGCGTCGAAAGCCGACCCCTTCATTGCTGACCAGGACGTAGGCCGGTTCATCCGGTCAGCGATCTCTGCTGCGAGTCGCTCCACCTGTGAGAGATCAGCGAGGTCAGCAATGAAGGTCAGCGTCGCGCGCCAGATGCAAAGCCAGCGCTTTGCCAAGGCCGTCGGTCGCGCCTGTGATCTGGGCGTTCAGTACTGGCCGTCGTGTTTCGAGCACCTTCGCACGGACGAGCCAGGCCTCGCGTTCGCCGAGCAGACGCCGGAGTGGAAATCCGATGGCAACACGCCACGCACTGTGACGAAACAGCGACCAGCGAAGATTGACTCCTTCGTTGAATCGATCGGTTCAACATCTGCCCGAGGAGCCTCGACATGATCAGCACCGAACCAGTCCGCAGTGAGCGACCTGACGAGGTGATGCGCGCTGTCGAACGCGACGGGGTGGCGATACTCGTCGGCTGTGGTCCGGAGCCCGAGGCTGCTGTCGCCGCGGCACGATCGATCTTCGGCGACCGCGTCGTTGCCATCCCCGAACCCGCAGAAGTCCGAGCCGGAGGAGTTAAGGACAGGACCGCTGCCACCGTCGACGAGTCGATGCCGCTGCCACCGCACACCGACGGGTTCGCCTACGGCGACCGCTATCCGGACTACTTCTTGCTGTCGTCTGCCCAGGCATCAGGGACCGGTGGAGAGTCGCTTGCTGTCGACGGACACGCAGTGATCGCAGAACTGCGCACACATTCCGGCGGAGCGGAACTGCTCAAACGGATGTCGACAGTGCCGATTGATCAAACCGAGCCTGGGATGCAGGGCTCGGTGTCACCGCTCATCATGCGAAACCCGGACGGACGCCTGATGCTCCGGCGGTTTCCGTTCCAGAAGCCCGCTGCCGACAGCACCGACGCCACAGCAGACGGCGACATGATCGAGCAGTGGCACTCGGCGGTCGCCGCCGCCGGCGACGTAGCGCTGCGATTCAAGGTGAACACCGGTGAGATCGTGGTCTTCGACAACTACCGGATGATGCACGGACGCGACCCGTACGACGACGTGAGCCGCTTGATGTGGCGAGTCTGGGTCTGGACCACCTCAGCATTGGGCGTACCGGAGGGACAGCTGCACTCAGACTCGAGATACGCATCGGTCGACGACCTCTGACCGCAGCACCGTCAGAACGATCAACCCTGCTGACCTACGAGCTTTCGAGCGCTTGACCCTTGGCCCAGCGGTAGCCGGCTTTGCCGTTGAGGGCGCGATACCCCTCGTCAACAAAGGCCACCGTCGCGGCGTCTTGTCCTTGTTTGAGGGTGCGGCGCGTGGAAAACTTGGTGGATGGTTGATGAGGTTGACGGCGACCGATTGGTTGAAGTTGGCGAGGCTGAGCAGGTAGCTCCGCTGAGGGCGCTCGGAGGTACGGCCAAGACGTTCCGGTCCTATCACCAGCATCGGTCGTTTCTGTTGCCGCCGTCGTTGAACGACTGGCTCCCGGACGGGCACACAGCCCGGTTCGTGTCCGAAGTCGTCGACGACATGTTGGACCTCACCGCGATCTACGCGTCGTATCGCAATGCGGCGGGTGCTCCGCCGTTCGATCCGCGGATGATGTTGTAGCTGGTGATTTACGCGTACTCGACTGGGGCGACGTCTTCGCGTGAGATCGAACGACACTGCCAAATTGATGTTGCGTTCCGTTGGCTGTCGGCGAACACAGCACCGGATTACAGGTTGCTTTCACGGTTCCGTTGCTGCCATCTCGATGATCGTTTGGTCAGGTGCTGGTGTTGTGTGCGAACGCTGGGCTGGTCACGTTGAGTCGGGTCGTGCGCGATGGCACCAAGCTCGATGCGTCAGCGTCGAAGCACACTGCGATGTCTTATGGTTGTTTGTTGACACGGAGCCCTGAGGTCGAAGCCGACGTCGCCCGACTATGAGCGGAGGCCGAAGCCGTTGATGCTGCCGAGGACGCCGAGTTCGGTGCTGACCGGCGCGGCAACGAGCTACCCGCAGAACTGGCGACTCGTGAGGGCGTCCTCGTGAAGCTGCGGAGTCGGTAACACCGTGTGCGGAGGCGCAACGATCGTTCATTGATCCTGATGCGCGGATGATGAAAACGAACCGGGGGTTCGGCTACGCGTACAACGCCCACGCTGCGGCCGATGACTTCTCCCAGATCATCCTGACTGACTACTTGACTTAAGC
>JBLIKS010000120.1:0-7985 GCA_047635555.1 Candidatus Azotimanducaceae bacterium | reverse complement strand
CCTCTTCGAAAAGTTCCTTACGCGCCCGATCGAATGCAGACTCGCTCCGGGTGCGGTTTTTCACTGCACGATTCGAGGCCATCCCGAAGCTCTCCTTGTAGAGACGCCCATCGGGGTCACGCAGCGTGTCAGCGGCCGACTCGTACGTGCCAGCCAGCCACGAACCAAACATCACGCTGGCCGCGCCGCCGGCGAGGGCAAGTGCCACATCACGTGGGAAACGAACGCCGCCGTCGGCCCAGATGTGCTTGCCGAGCCGTTCGGCTTCCGCTGCACATTCGAGTACCGCGGAGAACTGCGGCCGGCCAACGCCGGTCATCATGCGAGTCGTACACATGGCACCCGGACCAACGCCCACTTTGATCACGTCGGCCCCAGCTTCGATCAGTTCGCGAGTTCCTTCGACCGTGACGACGTTGCCGGCAACAATCTTGGCATTCGGGCACGCAGCCCGGACTGCAGTGATCACTCGCAACGTACGCGTCTGATGGCCATGCGCCGTGTCGATCACGAGCACGTCAGCGCCGAACGATTCGAGTTCCTTGGCTCGAGCAGCCGGATCGCCGTTGATGCCGACTGCCACGCCGACGAGCAACTTCCCGTCGGCATCAACCGCCGGGCGATAGATCGTCGAACGCAGCGCGCCCTTGCGAGTCATAACTCCAAGGAGTCGTCCGTCGTTCGCTGCATCGATCACCGGCGCGACATGCAGCCGGCTACCTTCGAGCATCTCGAACGCATCAGCTGGTGCCGTATCGGCGGCGAGTAGATGCAGGTTGGTGCTCATCACGTTGCGCAACTGCGTGAAGCGGTCGAACCCCTCTTGGTCGCGTTCGGTGAAGACACCGACGGGCCGACCCTCGTCGACAATCACGACGGCGCCATGCGCCCGCTTGTGGATCAGCAACAGCGCGTCACCGATCGTTGCCTCTGGTGGCAGCGTGATCGGCGTCTCGAACACGGGGTGTCGAGACTTGATATAGGCGATGACACCACCGACGAGATCGACAGGGATGTCTTGGGGCAGGATCGCGATACCGCCACGACGGGCCACCGTTTCGGCCATGCGCCGGCCCGCGACGGCGGTCATATTCGCAACGACCAACGGGATGGTCGTTCCGATGTCGTCGGGCGTCGTCAAGTCGACGTCCATCCTTGACGGCACGTCGGAAAGACTGGGGACCATGAAGACATCGCTGTAGGTCAGGTCGTGCTGTGGTTCGTGAAGAAGTCGCATCTCAATCGATCGCTCAGGAGTCTTGGGGCGCCCATTTTCTTGGCCACGGTACGATACGGCCTATCCTGCTCGCTATATGGGATCCGTGGTACTCGTTCATGGTTGGGGCGGAGCGTTCTCGACCACGTGGCAACGAAGCGGTTTCACCGCTCTGCTCACCGATGGCGGCAAGCATGTCATCGGTGTCGACCTACTCGGCCACGGTGAGGCACCGAAGCCACACGATCCTGAGCAGTATGCCGACCTGACCGAACGGGTCTTTGATGCCATCGACGCTGAGTCACCTGAGGAACCTGTCGAGGCAGTTGGGTTCTCGCTCGGAGCGCTCACGCTGCTCCGCGCAGCCATTGCCCGGCCCGAACGTTTCAGCCGCATCGTTCTTGCTGGTATCGGCCAGAACGTGATCGAGCGTGATCACGTCGGCGCCACCCGCATCGTCGAAGGGCTCGAGCGAGTCATCGCAGCCGAAGACACAGATACTGCCCCCGATCTCGATGAAATGGATCAGATCGCGCGGCTCTTCGTGCAGTACGCGCAGCAGCCCGGCAACGACATTCGGGCCCTCGCCGCAGTGATGCGTCGACCATCGGTGCACGACTTCGATCCCGGCGATCTCGCGACCATCACCTGTCCCGTTCTGGTCGTCGTCGGCGACCGCGACTTCGTGCATCCCGGCGACAAACTGGCCAGCCTCTTCCCTGCCGGTCGGTGCGAAACACTCAAAAACGTTGACCACTTCGCAACGCCCGAAGCCTTCGGGTTCTTCGATGCAACACTCGAATTTCTCGACGCCATCTGAACCTGTCTCGCCAATGAACACACCATCGTTGGTCACCACCAACATCGACGTCGCAATCCGCAAGCTCCGCGCTGGCGGCGTGGTCGCAGTGCCCACCGAAACTGTGTATGGGCTTGCGGCCGATGCCTCAAACCCCGCCGCAGTCGCACGTATCTTTGCGGTGAAAGGTCGACCCACCGGCCACCCCCTCATTGTCCACATCGCCGATGCAGATCAACTCGATGTGTGGTCGTCAGACCCGAGCACCATTGCACGCCAGTTGGCTACCAACGGATGGCCCGGCCCGCTCACGTTGATCGTGCCGCGATCTGAGCGAGTGCACGATGCAGTCACCGGCGGCCGAACGACTGTGGGCTTGCGAGTCCCGGCACATCCCATGACGCTCGACCTGCTCCGATCGAGCGGGTTGGCCATCGCCGCGCCGTCGGCCAACCGGTTCGGCGCTGTCAGTCCGACCACGGCACAGCATGTCCTTGACGACTTGGGTGGCCTACTCGATCCTGCGACCGACGCCATCCTCGATGGTGGTCCGTGCACGGTCGGGCTCGAAAGCACGATCATCGACACCACCGTCAATCCACCGCAACTCTTGCGAGCCGGTGCAATCACAGCCGACGATGTCGCTGCGCTCGTCAGCGACCTCGCTCAGGCGTCCGGGCCGTCGCGGGCCAGCGGGATGCTCGAATCGCACTATGCACCGCAGTGCGCGGTCCGCCTGGTCGACACCGCCGACGATGCCTGGGCGCTTCGTGCTGGAACGCCGGGCGCCGAGATCTTGGAGTGCAACGATGACCTCGCGGAAGCGGCTCGATCGCTCTACTCCGAACTGCGCGCAGCAGACACTCGTGGGGTGAAGATATTGATCGTCGTACTCCCACCAGCGACGGGGCTGGGCCACGCGCTTCGCGACCGGTTAGCGAAGGCCGCCGCGCCCCGCCCGCAGTGATGCGCTACGGCCAGTCGTAGCGGTTGAGGTGGGCAACCCAGAGGTCACGAAGCACGATGATCGAAGGCGTCGGCTGGTCGTCGTAGCTCCCCAACCCGATACTCACGGTCGAGGCGCCCGCATCAGGCACCAACTCCAAGCGGCACCAACATGGATACTCGATGCCATTTTGGGCGTGAATCAAAACATCCAGTCGGTACGGCGGTTCGTCAT
Source organism: Candidatus Azotimanducaceae bacterium (assembly GCA_047635555.1). Taxonomy (GTDB): domain Bacteria; phylum Actinomycetota; class Acidimicrobiia; order Acidimicrobiales; family Ilumatobacteraceae; genus Ilumatobacter_A. The sequence continues at coordinate 4,790 of JBLIKS010000120.1, read as the reverse complement.
CGATGACTTCGCCGATCCATGACGTGACGACGAGCAGCGCTTCAAACGTCTCGACCGGCAGTGCCTCAACAGTGAACGACGGAACATCGCGCGTCATCCCAACATCGTCAGGTTGCTCAGCCGAGTGAGGCTCGGCCGCTACAGGCTCAGGCGGATCAGCAAGAATCCGGAGTGCTGCCCCAGCTGCGACGTTGATGACCCGCATGAGGTCGGGATCTCCGCCTGCATCAGGATGATGTTCCTTGGCGAGGTCACGTCGGGCTTGACGAACCTCCGCCGCAGAAGCGTTCGTGTCCAGGCCAAGCTGCCGGAACGGATCATCCATCGGACGACGTTCTGTCACGCAGAACTGCGTAGCGGGCACGCGTTGTCGTGTCGGGTGTGATGCCCGGATCGATTTCGGCCCCGGCACCGAGACCCCACCGATCTTGGATGACCGAATGCGGGACCTGTTCGAGAATCGCGCAAGCCTGCACAGCAGCACCGGTCGCGACTGCTTCATCAGCCGAACTCAGCACGACCGGTGCATCGATCAGCGATGCGATGACCTGCTGCATTGCTTGCGACCGCGCTCCCCCACCGGTGAGCATCACGCGCCCATCAAGAACGGTCAGCGCGCGGAGCGCGTCGAGTCCGTCGAGCAATCCGCAAGCCACGCCGTCGACCGCTGCGCGAGCAAACTGTTCACGAGTGATATCGCTGCGGAGGCCCCCGATGACACCACGTGCGTTCGGACGGTTGGGCGTTCTTTCGCCATCGAAGTACGGCAGCAGTGTCGGGCCCTCGGGCGATGCTGCCAGCGCAAGACGATCGAACTCGATGTGATCGGTGCCAAGGAGCCGCGCCACAGCGTCGATGACCTTTGCAGCATTGGACGTGCAGACAAGCGGAAGAAAACGGCCCGTGGCATCGGCAAACCCTGCAACGGCTCCGCTCGGGTCAGATGTCGAGGTGTTCGAAACAGCGTAGACGGTCCCCGACGTGCCAATCGAGATTACGGCATCGCCCGGTCGAAGGCCGACGCCGAGCGCGCCGGCCATGTTGTCGCCAGTACCCGGAGCGACCACCGCTCCTGTGGCGATCGACGCAGACGTGCTGTGGCCTGCGTGGTCCATTGGACCAAGCACACGGGGCAGCATCGACTCCCACTCGCGGGTGTCGTCAACGAGATCGAGAAGGTCAATCCGATACTTGTCTTCGGCTGGCGACCAGTAACCGGTGCCGGATGCGTCACCACGGTCAGTCGTGCTTCCTGTCGTCAGCTGACCGGTGAGTCGGTTGGTGATGTAGTCGTGCGGGAGCATCACGTGGCGCACCCTCGACCACACGTCGGCGTGAGTCCGTGCGAGCCATGCGAGTTTCGTGACGGTGAACGCGGCGACTGGCACGCTGCCGATCGCTGCGGCCCAGTCGGCGGGTGAGACGAGGCCTGTCAGCCGATCAGCATCGCCTGCCGACTCGGTGTCGTTCCAGAGCTTGGCAGGGTGCACTGCCACTCCGTCTGCGTCGAGCACCACCATGGCGTGTTGCTGACCGGCCACGCTGATGGCTGCGACGTTCGGCGACCCAGCCTGTGCCCACGCAAGTTCGAATGCTGACCACCATGATGCCGGGTCCTGCTCGCTGCATGGGGCGATAACCGCAGGGTGTGGTGCTGCTGCCGATGCAACGACTGCACCGGTTTCCTGGTCGCGGATTTCAACCTTGGTGGATTGGGTCGAGGAGTCGACTCCAGCAATCAGTGCCATACCAGGAATCTACGTGGTGACCCAGGTCGGCCGGTCACCCCATCGGCCATCGAAGACGACCTCGTCGAGCGGCTTGCGCTTGACTGGCCCGTGCCGCCCGGCGGGAACCCCGAGGGTGATGCACGCAGAAAGCGCGACCGTTGCCGGGACTTCCAACATCGCGCGAAGTTCATCCTCGACGCCGAGGTGCCACATGGTCAATGCGCCGCCGTACCCCAGTGCTCGCGCTGCCAACAGAAGGTTCTGGCAGGCGGGGTACACCGATGCTCCTTCGTATGGGCTTGCCTCGCGGTACCGCTCCAGACAGACGAGTATGACGACCGGCGTTGCTTCGAAATGGTCGACGTAGTGCTGCATCGAGTCGGCGAAGCGAGATGGTCGGTACCCGTCGCCAGCCCGCTTGGTTGCCCAACCCGATCGGAAGGCCCTACCGAGCAGTGCTTTTGCCGCCTCGGCATTCGCCCCATCGCGAAGAACAAGGAATCTAAAAGGCTGCCGGTTCGATCCAGACGGGGCGCGCCCCGCATGCCACAGAATCTGCTCGAGGTCGCCTACCGGGACCGGATCGTCGGTGTATCGACGAATCGCGCGGGTTGTTGCCATCGCCTCGAGGAGACCGACATCACGGGGAGGCGTCGCGAACACAGACACAACTTCAATATTAGCGTTTGCCAAGACACCGAGACGAGGCGCGGTGTATGCCAACGATGAACCGTAGTAGGATGACACCTTCCTAAAGAAACAGGCGCATCCCGCGCCTGTCCAAACAGGGGGAGAATAACCCACATGCAGAAATCACGCGTCACGCGCGTCGGTTCGTTGCTCGTTGGTCTGACGCTCGTTGCCGCAGCTTGCGGTAGCGACGAGGCTGCGACAACCACCGAGGCACCCGCAGAGACAGAAGCACCCGCAGAGACAGAAGCACCGGCCGCAACCGACGCTCCTGCCGAGACCGAAGCACCTGCCGACACCGAGGCTCCAGCCGAGACCGAAGCACCCGCTGCCGGCTCCGACGGCATCCTCCGCCTCGGCGGCATCCTGCCCGAGACCGGCAACCTGGCGTTCCTCGGACCGCCGGAATTCGCTGGTGTTGAAGCTGCAATCGCCGACGTGAACGCCGCTGGCGGCGTTCTTGGTAATGACATTGAATGGCTCCCGGGCGACTCCGGCGACAACGGTGAAGTGGCCAACGCCACGGTTGACCGTCTCCTCGCTGAAGACGTTGACGCTTTCATCGGAGCTGCAAGCTCCGGTGTGTCCCTGACCGTGATCGACAAGATCACGCAGGCTGGCAAGGTCCACTTCAGCCCGGCGAACACCTCGCCGACCTTCACTGACTACGACGACAACGGTCTGTACTTCCGTACCGCTCCGTCGGACGTGGTTCAGGGTGCAGCACTTGCTGACATCATGATCGCTGACGGCGCTGCTTCGGCAACGTTCCTCGTGCTCAACGATGCCTACGGCACCGGCTTGCTCGAGTTCACCCAGGGCCCGTTCGAGGCTCAGGGTGGCGTGACCGACCTCGCTGAAATCTACGATCCGAAGGCTGAGAACTTCGACGACGTCGTCGGCAAGGCCGTCGACGCTGGCTCAGATGCCATCGTCATCATCGGCTTCGACGAGACCTCGAAGATCCTCACGGGTCTGATCGAGAACGGCGCTGGCCCGGCTGACAAGCTGATCTACGGCACCGACGGCAACATGGGTAACGCCCTCGCTAACGCCTTCGACGACCCCTCGGTCCTCGCTGGTATGCGTGGCACGCTCCCGGGCGTCGACGTCGACGGTCAGCTCGCAGAATTCCGCGACCTGCTCCTCGCTGTCGACCCTGAGCTGCAGGACTTCTCCTACGCCGCAGAGTCGTATGACACCGTCATCATCTTGGCACTGGCAGCCACCGTTGCCGGTTCCGATGACGGCGTTGCTGTCGGCGCAGAAATCAACGACGTCACCCGTGGCGGCGAAAAGTGCACGACCTACGCCGATTGCCTCGTCTTTGCCGAGGCCGGCACCGACTTCGACTACGACGGTGTCTCCGGCCCGCTCGAATTCCGTGACGAAGGTGAGCCCACCCAGGCTTCCATCCTCATCCTGGAATTCGATGAGACCGGCACCATCGCCGTTGTCGGTTCGGTCCAGGGTTCGGTCGAGGTCTGATCAACTCAGACTTCTGCTGATCTTCTGATCAACAACTGAAAGAGCCCGGGGCCTCGGCCCCGGGCTCTTTTTGTTATGTCGACCCTCTGGCCAGCAGACGCAAGCAATCCTCGAGACCCACGGAAACCGCTACCTTGATCGGCCGGGTGCATCCAATCCCAAGCGGGAGGAAGTAACGTTGTTTTTTGAGGTCATCAAAGTCGACACGACCAAGACCAGACCGCCAACCACTGGACTTGCAAATGACAACAGATAAACGTTTCGACGCAGTGAGGAAGAAATACCTCTCGATCGATAACTATTTTCGATTTTTAGGAATAACAATCATCGACGTTGGGGTCGGTCATTGCCGAGGCGAGTTAGACATTCGCAGGCCTGAGTTTGATGGTCCACCGGGATTCATACATGCCGGCGTGATTGTTTCTTTTGCGGACTCATGTGCGGGAGCGGGTTGTGAGGCAAACTTGCCTGCCGGCGCCACAGGTTTCACTACGGTTGAATTGAAAACAAACCTTCTGGGGTCTGCCAGTGAGGGGAAACTTTTGTGCGAAGCAAATGCAACTCACATGGGACGAAGCACCCAAGTTTGGGATGCAGTTGTGACGCACGAGGAGTCCGGTAAAAAGCTGGCCTTGTTCCGTTGTACACAAATGATCTTGCAAGCCAGGGCTTGACCATTTATTGAGTCCAAACAGCACTGCGCCGCTTGCTGCGATACAGGCACCTGTACCGACCGCTGCTTCCAGGATGTCGCAACGCGACATGCTGAGATCAGTCGTCTTGGTGGTCTTTCACCAGGGTGCCGAGATACAGCTCGATGACCTTGGGGTCGTTCAAGAGTTCCTTGCCCGTACCGGTGTATGCGTTTGAGCCCTGATCGAG
>JBLIKS010000119.1:0-8057 GCA_047635555.1 Candidatus Azotimanducaceae bacterium | reverse complement strand
GTGCAGACCGCCGGCGCCGAAGGAGCGGCCGTCGCCAGCACGATCACCAGTGCAAGGTGCCGGGTCCGCCCTTGAACGGGCCAGTCACGTTGTTCGTGATCCAGCCACCGTAAAACGAACCGTCGTTGCCAGCAACACGTTCGTCGTCGACCCAGCACTCATCGAACCGCTGCGCATAGAACGCCCAGTGGTTCGCCAACTCGGTGAAAGCCGGTGTCGGCGTTCGATACGTCCATGCTGCATCAGCAACCGGATCGACCGCGATGACAGGATTGCCGGTGTCGACACCGGCAAGATCAACCGATACGTAAGTGGCCAAGCCCTTCCATTCACAGAGCGTCCGATTGGCAGATTGCACAAACGCAGAGTCATTCACGAATTCTGGGGCAACGTAGTACGCCGGCGGCTGGCTGGTCTCGAGAACTCGCAACGCGCGAGGTGCATCGACGATCGTCACGCCTGCGTGGATAACACGGATTCGCCACTCGACGTGCTCGAGCGAGGGCGGCCGAGGAAAGTCCCAGACAGATTCGAATGGCTTGCCGTTCGGGGCAATTCCGTCGCGCCGATCTGCCTTCGGTCGTCTTCTGATGATCACTTCGTCCTCCTTCGGCCGGCCCGCCTACTGAAACTCAGACTTCTCCGGTGGTTTCTTGCCACCGCGCCGTCTGTCGGCAACCTTCTCACGTGCACGCTGTTCCTCTTCAAGTTCAGCCTCTTCTGCGATCAGTTTCTCAAGCGCATAGAGCCGCACCGGGGCGAGTTCCCCTGCGCCGATCGCGGCCTGAACAGCGCATCCTGGCTCCTGATCGTGCTTGCAATCGCGGAAACGGCACCCATCCATCAGGTCGAACACGTCGGCAAACGCCCGCTCGATGCCGTTGCCCGACAACCAAAGGCTCAGTGCGCGAACACCAGGCGTATCGATCAACCAACCACCAGTCGTCGAGTCATCGAGAGGGACGAGTTCGGCGGCAACGGTGGTATGGCGCCCGCGCTGATCGCCTTCACGAACCTCAAATGTCGCCTGCCGTTGGTTGCCGACCAAAGCGTTCACGATCGTCGACTTGCCCACGCCGCTCGCACCGAGGAACGTCAGCGTTCGATTGCCCTGCGCATACGACCTGAGCGCTTCGATGCCGTCGCCGGTCACGCCGCTCGCAAGCAGTACCGGCACCCCGAGCGCGACCTCGGCGAGTTCGCGCCGAGTCGGTTCGGGGTCGTCGACGAGGTCGGTTTTGGTCAGCACGACGACGGGTTCGGCGCCCGAGTCGAACGCCAACACAAGCTCGCGTTCGAGACGACGGGGGCTGGGCGGCGAGCCGAGCGCATGTACGAGGAACACCACGTCGATGTTCGCGGCGAGCGTGTGCGAAACGGCACGCATGCCATCAAAAGAGGCTCGGCGGGTGAACGCCGAGGTTCGCTCGAGGACGTGTTCGACCTTCTCGCCGTCATCGGAGACGATAATCCAGTCGCCTACTGCAACTTCGGCACCGATATTGCGCATTCGGATGGGATCGAGGAGCCCGCGTGCCTGGTCCATCGTCGAGATTGCTGTGCTCCAGCCCCTATCGAGCCGGGAAACTCGGACGGGAACACCGGGAGATCCAATCGATTCCCACGCTTGCTCGAACGCGTCGGACCAACCCAGTGCAATACGGTCAGCGGAGGAGGACATTGCCTGAGAACGTACCCTCCCCTGGTCCGTCAAACCGAGGGTTCCGCGATCCGGTTTACCAAACCTCGATGCCGGAACCGTCTCATTTCCGGCACACTCCACTTGACAACTATGCAGCTATCCCCTAGCGAAAGACCCTGATGTCTAAGCCACTCGTCATCGTCGAATCTCCTGCGAAGGCGAAAACACTCTCCAAGTTTCTTGGCAGCGGCTACGACGTGCGCGCCTCTGTTGGCCACGTCTCAGACTTGCCCTCTAAAGGGTTGAACATCGACGTCAACAACGGTTTCAAGCCGACCTACGAGTTGACCGAACGCGGCAAGACAGTCGTCAAAGACTTGAAGTCTGCGCTGAAAGACGCTTCTGAGCTCTATCTCGCGACCGATGAAGACCGCGAGGGCGAAGCCATTTCGTGGCACCTGCTCGAATACCTCAAGCCCAAGGTCCCGGTCAAACGGATGGTGTTCCACGAGATCACCAAGGCCGCGGTTGACCACGCTGTGAACAACCCGCGCGGCATCGACTACGGCATGGTCGACGCTGCTGAGACCCGTCGCCTGCTCGACCGGCTGTACGGCTACGAAGTCTCGCCGGTGCTGTGGCGCCGCGTGAACCGCGGCCTGTCCGCCGGTCGTGTGCAAAGCCCCACGGTTCGATTGGTCGTCGAACGCGAACGTGAACGCATCGCCTTCGTCAGCGCTGATTACTGGGACATCGACGCGATCACCGCCACCGATCCGTCGTTCGATTCCAAGCTTGTCGGTGTCGCTGGTTCAAAGGTGGCCAGCGGCAAAGACTTCAACGACAACGGTGAAGTGATCACGCCGAAGAGCGGCAACACACCAATCCAGTTGACAGAAGGTCGCGCCCGCGGGCTCGCTGAGGGCCTCGAAGGCAAACAGTTCACCGTCCGCTCCGTTGAAGAGAAGCCCTATCGCTCGTCACCCAAGGCGCCGTTTATGACCTCAACGCTGCAGCAGGAAGGCGGCCGCAAGCTCCGTCTCTCTTCCAGCCAGGTCATGCGTGTGGCCCAGGGCCTCTACGAGCGTGGCTTCATTACGTACATGCGTACCGACGACGTGATCCTCTCCGAAGAGGCAATGACGGCGACTCGTAACGCAGTGACCAGTGAGTACGGAGCGAAGTACCTCAACGCTGCGCCGAAGCAGTACAAGAAGAAGACCCAGGGGCAGGATGCTCACGAAGCCATCCGCCCGACCACTCCGTATCGCTCACCAGACAGCGTGTCGACCGAACTCAACAGCCAGGAACTTGCGCTGTATCGGCTGATCTGGCAGCGCACGCTGGCGTCACAAATGGCCGACGCTGCAGGTGTCACCGTCTCGATCCGCCTCTTCGCCGAGTCGCTCGACCGCACCTCTGGCGAGCTCGTCGACTGCGAGTTCGCAGCGTCGGGCACGACGATCACGTTCCCCGGCTACCGCGCCGTCTACGTCGCGTCGAAGGAAGAGACCGGCGAAGACGCTGCCGACAAGGAAGCACTTCTGCCACCGCTCACCGCCGGCGACATGGTGCCGATTGCGTCGATTACCCCAAACGGCCATACAACTTCAGCTCCATCGCGTTTCACCGAAGCGTCGCTCGTCAAGCGGCTCGAAGAACTGCGTATCGGCCGACCGTCCACCTGGGCATCGATCATCCAAACCGTGCAGGACCGCGGCTACGTGTGGAAGAAGGGTCAGGCGCTCGTCCCGACCTGGACCGCATTCGCCGTCATCCGACTGCTCGAAGAGCACTTCGAAGCACTTGTCGACTACGAGTTCACGGCATCGACCGAGCACGACCTCGACGCGATTGCTGCTGGTACTCGGCAGAAAGACCAGTGGCTCCAGCGCTTTTACTGGGGCGACCAGGGCGACGCGAGCGTTCCCCCCATCACGGCCGAGGCCGGCGACGGTGACGATGCGCTACTCGGCCTCAAGCGCCTGGTCGAAGAAAACCTCGACGAAATCGACGCAGCCGAGATCAACACGTTCCCACTCGGCAATGACCCGGACGGCGTCGAGATCGTTGCTAAGCCGGGCAAGTACGGCCCGTACGTTAAGCGCGGCGACGACACTGCGTCGGTTCCTGACGACCTGCCACCAGACGAACTGACCGTTGAAAAGGCCCTCGAGCTGCTCAACGCCCCGAAGATGGAGGATCCGATTGGCGAGCTCGACGGGCTCCCCGTGTTCGCCAAGAACGGGCGCTACGGCCCGTACGTTCAATGGGGCGACCACGACAACCCGCCACCCGGTATGGAAAAACCGAAGATGTCATCGCTCTTCGCTTCCATGGTGTTCGAAGACGTCACGATGGCCGACGCCGAAAAACTGCTGCGGCTCCCTCGCCATCTCGGCGACGACCCTGCTGATGGCGTCGGGATCTTCTCAAATAACGGTCGATACGGCCCGTACGTGATGAAAGAGAAGGACTATCGGAACATCGATTCCGAAGACCAGCTTCTCACGATCACACTCGACGAAGCCCTGAAGATCTATTCCGAACCGAAGGTCTATAAGCGCGGCGGCGCCAACCTCGCGGCCAAGGGTCCGCTCAAGGAGTTCGGCACCGACCCGGTGTCGGAGAAGAACGTCACCGCGAAGGACGGCCGCTTCGGCGTATACGTCACCGACGGGGAAACCAACGCGTCACTCGGCAAGGGTGACCGTCTCGAAGAGATCAGCCCCGAACGGGCCTACGAGCTGCTGGCAATCCGTCGCGAAGCAATCATTGCCAAGGGCGGCACCCCGGGCAAGAAGGCCAAGGCGACGAAGAAGAAGGCTGCTGCCAAGAAGAAGGCCGCAACAAAAAAGAGCACGGCCAAGAAGAAGGCGCCGGCCAAGCAAGCCGCTGCGAAGAAAAAGGCCGCAACAAAAAAGACCGCTGCAGCCAAGCCAGTCATCACCGACATCAACGACTGACTGCCACGCCATTTTTGTGCCACCGGGGCACACCGAGGGCGGGCCGCGGGGGGGCACGGTGTGACAAAAATGGCACGCTCATTCGTCTTCGGTAACATCCAGCCTCGTGACGTCGCCGCACTACATCGCCTTCGAAGGTGCTGAAGCCTGCGGCAAGTCCACGCAGGCTGCCCTGCTTGCTACTCGCATGGACGCCGTACTCACTCGCGAGACAGGTGGGACTGCAGTCGGGGCGAGACTCCGCGCGATTTTGCACGACAACTCGGTAACGAACCTGACGCCGCGGGCCGAGGCGTTGATGACAGCGGCCGATCGCGCCCAGCACCTCGCCGAAGTCGTTGGCCCGGCGCTTGATGGTGGCCGCAACGTGGTCAGTGACCGGTCGCTGTACTCGACGCTTGCCTACCAGGGCTACGGCCGCGAGCTCGACGTCGAAGAACTCACCATCATCAACGACTGGGCGATTAACGCTCGCTGGCCCGAGACGGTGATCTTCCTCGACACCCCCGATGCGCTCATCGCCGAGCGGCTCCAAGAGCGTGACCTCGACCGGTTCGAAGCGGCGGGCGAGGCCTTTCATCAGCGCGTGATTGAAGGATTCCGCACGATGGCGTCCGGTAACACCGAAAGGTGGATCACGGTCGACGGTCGCGGTTCGATCGACGGGGTCGAAGCAACGATCGTCGCCGCCCTGATCGAGCGAGGCGTGCTGTGAGCGAATTCGACTCCGGGCAGCCGAGCGACGACGACATGACCGAAGAGCAGCTCGAAGCAGCGATGCTCGCCGACGAGCAGGCTGCGATTACTGGGGCAACTACTGACGCTCCCACCTCCGGGAGGCCCGAACTCGGCGATCCGGGCTCGGTGTGGGACGACGTCGTCGGGCAGAAGCCTGCCGTCGAACACCTCCGCGCCGCAGTGGCGCGAGGGCCCGTCCACGCCTACCTGTTCGTCGGGCCAGCCGGGTCGACCAAGCTCGAAGCTGCCCGCGCATTCGCAGCGAGCCTGATGTCCGGTGGCGAAGATCGCGAGCAGCGCGATGCCCGGCTGATCCTCGCTGGCGAGCATCCCGACGTACGCGAAGTGCATCGCATCGGCGCATCTATCTCGGCCGAACAGGCCAAAGAGGTCGTACGCGTCAGCTCACTCGCGCCGACCGAAGGCCCCCGCAAGGTGCTGATTCTCGACGAGTTCCATCTTCTGTCGCCGAACGGTGCGGCAATGATGCTGAAGACGATCGAAGAGCCGCCGGAGTCGACAATGTTCGTCATCCTCTGCGACTTCGTGCCGCACGATCTGATCACCATCTCATCGCGCTGTGCACGCATCGACTTCCGCACGATCGGTGCCGACGTCATCGCAGCCCGCCTCCTGACCGAGGGCATCAACCCGGCCGGAGCGATGGTTGCGTCCAAGGCTGCGCTCGGCAACCTCGATCGCGCCCGCGTGCTCGCCACCGATCCGGCGCTCGCCGAACGTCGCAAGGCATTCCTCGGGGCCCCCGGGCAACTCGATGGCACCGGCACTGTGGCCATGCGTCTCGCTGGCGAACTGCTGGCCTTGATCGACGCGGCGGCAGCACCGCTCGCAGCGAAACACGAAACTGAGATCGTCGACCTCGACGCCCGCATCAAGGAACACGGCGAGCGCGGCAGCGGCAAAAAACAGCTCGAAGATCGTCATAAACGCGAACTCCGACGTCACCGCACCGACGAGCTCCGCTCCGGCCTTGCGACACTTGCATCGGTCTACCGAGATCAGGCGCTGGCCTCCACAAAGCCCGGCAGCGGCCATTTCGACATCGAGAGATGCGCTGATGCTGTGGCCCAGATCCACAGGGCGCTCGAAACAATGGAGCGCAACCCAAACGAACGACTGCTGCTTGAGTCGCTGCTCTGGTCGCTCCCCGATGCCACCGAGGCCGCAGCATGACCTCCAGGGCTCCTGCCGATTTCGTAATTTCCTTGCGCAGTGTGTGTGCAAACAAATCACGAAATGGCTGGGGGGTGGTTGGGCTGTTTACTGCTCTGGCAGCGGCCGTCATGTTGCTGTTCGGCTCGGTCGCATTCGCTCATTCCGGGCTTGGCGCAGCCAGCCCCGGGCCAGGGGCCGTCGTTGGTGGCGAGATCACCACGATTCAGTTGCGATACAACAGCACGATGACTGACCCTGATGGATCCGTCACTGATCCGAACGGCGAGATCGTCGACACCACGTTCACTCAGGACGGAAACCTGAGGGTGATCGTGTCACTCGATGCCCCGTTGTCGGCGCCTGGGCAGTACACGGTGCGACACATCAGTACCGACGTCGAAGACAACGATCGCATCGAAGCCGCGTACCTCTTCACGTACGACCCTATTGCGCCGCCGCCGCAGCTTGAGATCATCGCCGGTGACGATGGCTTCCCGTGGGTCTGGGTCATCGTCGGCGTCGGCGTCATCGTCATTGCTGTGCTCTCCTGGCGCCTGGCCACCTCGGTGCAACGCTCCCGCGGCAGCGCTCCGGCCGCCTGAGGGTGTGAGAGGGTGAGGGTCTGAAATGGTGAAATGGCAACCTGTTCATGACGTCGTCGAGTCGATCCGTGCAGGCGATATCACCGACGGTCTGATCCTCACTGCGCTCACCTCGGCAATCACACTTGGCATTCTTCACGTCCAGAGCTGACTCTCAACAGCTCCCCATCAGTCATACTCTGAGCAATGGCAGCCGAGTTCACAACACACAACCGTGGGCTCATGCTTTGGCCGCCGGTTCGATTCGAGAAGCTCACCTGGTTGATCTCAGAAGGCGGCGACGCCCGACGATCGTCACGGGATCGCAGTTATCAGTCGGCCATCCTCGATCCGATTGCCGACGTCAGCATGCTGATCCCGTCGGACTGCGCGCTCATCTCTGAAGATGTCCGAGCAGCAATTGCTCAGTTTGACGTTCGTGTCGGCGACACTCTGGCCCCGCTCGAACGCCTCCTCGTCCGGATCGAAGCATCAGCGTCGTCGCGCATCGAGAACGTCGCTGCATCGATACCTGACCTGCTGATGGCCGAGATCGGTGATGAGATGGGCCGCTCGGTCGCCGACGTGATCGGCAACGTCGACGCAACTGCAACAGCCATCGAACTGTCCGACGACATCAGTCCCGACACGATTCTCGATGTCCACCGGGCGCTCCTGAGAGACACCCATCCGGTGCTCGCCGGGAAGTGGCGCACCGACCCGGTGTGGATCGGCAGCTACTCGGCCGGGCCTCCCGGTGCGACCTTTGTCCCTCCGGCTGCCGATCGCATCCCCGACGCCATCGAAGACCTTTGCGAATTCATGAATCGCACGGACATTCCGGTGTTCATCCAGGCAATGCTGATGCACGCCCACTTCGAAACGATCCACCCGTTCCCCGATGGCAACGGTCGCGTCGGCCGAGCCATGATCCACGCACTGTTACGTCGCGAC
>JBLIKS010000118.1:0-8088 GCA_047635555.1 Candidatus Azotimanducaceae bacterium | reverse complement strand
TCGTGATTGTCGATGCCGACGACGGCGTGATCCTTGAGCGGTACTGGGGCGAGTTCGGCCCGGAACGTTCCTCGCTCATTGCATCGTCGAGCAAGATGCTTGTGGCCGGCGTTCTGCTGAGCCTCCAAGACGATGAACTGCTCGACATCGACGCGCCAATTGCCGATGCGGTCGACTGGGGGTCGAGCAACCCGGAGATCACGCCAGCGCACCTCCTGTCCAACAGTTCGGGGCTGATCGGTCTGTTCCCCGATCCTGGCTACGGCCCGTACGTCTGCCAATTCCTTCCGGCCGGAACACTGCAGGGCTGCGCCGAGAGCATCTTCACCTCGCCGAATGACGATGGCGACATCACGGCGCCGGATGTGGCGTTCAACTATGGCGGTGCCCAGTGGCAGGTCGCCGGCGCCGTGGCCGAAGCAGTGTCTGGCAAGTCCTGGGCCGAACTGGTCAACGAGACCTACGTTCAGCCGTGCGGAGTCGAATCGCTGGCGTTCAACAACCACTTCACACAGATGGGTGAAGGCTTCAACTACCCGGTCGAGTTCAACTCCGACCCATCGACGTTGATCGCCACCGACAACCCGAACCTCGAAGGCGGCGCCTACATCACGGCCCCCGACTACGGCCAACTTCTCCTCATGCATCTGCGCGGTGGTCTGTGTGGCGACGAGCAGGTGCTGTCCCAGGAGGCGCTCGACACGATGCACGCTGACCGGATCGCTGCGGCCTACGACGGTTCAGCCGGTGGTGCCGGAACGGGTTACGGCATGGGCTGGTGGATCGACCGTGAGAGTGGTCGAATCAGCGACGCCGGAGCGTACGGCACGGTCCCGTGGCTCGATCTGGAAGACGGATACGGCGCCTACCTCGTCATCGAGGCGACGTCCGGTGACGGCAACGACCTGGCCAGCCAGCTGTATGACATCGTCGACGACGCTGTCAACGCTGCCTGATCGTTCGAGCGACGACATGGCCGACGACATCACGTTCTACGACGAAATCGAGAGCTACTGCTCGCGGCTGAGTACGGCGCCCGGTGGGTCGATCGATCTGCACGTCTCGACCAAGGCGGCGACGTTCGACGTCGTTGTTGAACGGTGGGGTGGAGCACGTGAGGTCGTGTGGAAGTCGCTTGGCCACCCGGGCGTGTCGACGCTGCCACCGAACGATGCCGACAGCAACGGATGCGGCTGGGGGGTCTCGCTGTCGATTGCTGCCGGCGCGTCATGGAGGTCGGGCTTCTACCTCGTAACGGTCACTGCTGCTCACGCTGCGCCTGGCCGTGACGTGTCGTACTCCGGCTTTGTTGTCACCGGCAACCCGGACGATCGGGCGCGCGCGGTACTCATGCTGTCGACGAACACCTGGAACGCGTACAACACGTGGGGTGGCAAGAGCCTCTACACCGGTGGCAAACAGGTGAGTTTTGAGCGGCCGTGGAGCCGCGGGATGCTCAGCCGGCCCGAGGTCGATCGGGACGATCGCAAGTCGCGTCCGACGCGTTGGGGCGAAGAGCCCGACGTCAACGGCGACCACTTTCAGGAGTACCGGTTCGCGCACGGCTACCCGGCAGCGATCGGCTCGACCGGATGGTTTGCCCACGAGCGACGATTCGTCGAATGGGCCGAACGCTCCGGCTACCGGTTCGATTACTGCGTTTCGAGCGATCTTGAAAACCCGAACGCACTCGACGGCTACGACCTGTTCATCGATGTCGGACACGACGAGTACTGGTCGGCAGCGCAGCGCAAGACTCTCGAACGGCACGTTGAGCGGGGCGCCAACATCGCGTCGATGTCGGGCAACACGATGTTTTGGCAAGTCCGCCTCGAGGGCAATGCGATGGTCTGCCATAAGTACTCTGCGCAGGACACCGACCCAGTGATGGCCGAAGGCCGCGAGGCCGAGATGTCTGGCATGTGGTGTGATCCGCTCGTCGCGAACCCCGAGTGGTCGCTGTTCGGCGCAGGTTCGGCGTGGGGCTTGTACAGCCGCTTCGGTCAGGCCACGCCTCGCGGATCAGGCGGCTATACGGTCTATCGAGCCGACCACTGGTTGGTTGCAGGTACCGGCTTGGCCTACGGCGACTTGCTCGGGACCAAGCACGGCGTTGTCGGGTATGAGACGACCGGACGACTACTCGACTTCGACGACTACCAGCTCCCAATCACTCGGGCTCACGCCAACGCCCCCAGCGGAGAGCAAACAGTCGTCGTCGCGTTTACACCGTCGAGCAATGTCGGGATGGGCGAGTATCCGGCGTCGATTTCAGCGCTCAGCGACCAGGGCGACCTCGAGTTCATCGCGTCTCGGCTGCACGGGCGCATTGACGCCGACAGCCTGGCACGCGTCCGACACGGCAACTCAGTGATGATGGTGGTCGAACCGTTTGGTGACGACGGTGGCGAAGTCGTCGTGATTGGTACGACGGACTGGGCCTTCGGACTCGGCGACGATGCCGATGTCCAACAAGTGACAGCGAATCTACTTGACCGCTATCTGAGCTGACGCAGCTATCTGTGCTGACGCTTCTATCTGGTCATGCTGGCCGCTGCACTTGCAGGTGACGGTGCATGTGCAGCTGGAGCATCCGGGCTACGGCGTCGCGATCTTCGTGCACACCGTGCGCGTATTCCATGCTGCCGAAGAGGAACGGCGTGTGGAGCATCGTGATCAGTTCTTCGCGCGGACCTTCGTCAAGCTGTTCGAGTTCGGGTGAGAACTGTTCGCCGAGATGCAAGCGGTCGCCGTCGCGAACCAGTCGAAACGCACGAACAACATTTGCATCGTTGGCCCCAAGGGTGCGCGCAGTTCGGGTGATTGGCGCTGTGAGCTCGTAGACCCGCAGACGTCTGGCAACGAAAGCAAGGATGCGATCCGAGAGGGTGCCGCTTTCGTTGTCGTCGTCAGCAAGTCCTGGACCGAACCGTTGGATGATGTGGTCGGCGACAGCTGAAATCAGGGCACCATCGTCAGGGAAGTACCGATAGATCGAGCGCCCGGAGATTCCGCTGGCGGCCGTCAACTCGTCCCGGGTTGGCTCGAGCACGCCATTGTCCATCAGATCGATGTAGGTATCGATGACTTGTTGGCGATTCCGATTTCGCCGCATTCGACGGCCGTCGTTATCAACGGCGCCGGATTCCATACCCTCAATCTAGATGGCGAACGTCGAGGCCCGGTTGGGTTGTTTTGAAGTTGTTGTTCGCTGCCGTCTTGCTGCAGAACACAGTCGATCGAGTGCCCACCACACCGCGACGCCAGTTGCGATTGTGGCGGCGAGCGCCACGTGACGATCGAGCCACGGGGTGAACAATGGCCACACTTGCCAGTGGACCAGGAAAATGTGCATTGAGGCTGCAGCAATGACGCCGATCGGCTTCGCCGCGAAGCGCGGTACCGGAATCGTCGGTAGCCAGATGAGCGCGGTCCCGAGCAGGATAATTCGCCATTCCCGGTCGACCTGGCCGAAGTAGCCGATGCTCGTCACTGCAAGCAGCGCGGTGACCAGGATGCCCTGCCAGGCGTGGCGGGCGCGCTGAGCAGCCCAGCCGAGCGCGATGAAACAAGCAACCATGTGCGGGCGGAACATCGAGTTGTACGAGTCGCCTAATTCAATTATCTGGAACCTGAAGACCAGCGTGACGGTAACGACGGCGAGTGCGAACCCGAACGGCGTCCGGCGTTCAGCCCGACGAACTGCCGGAATTGCAAACAGCAGCCCGATCACGATCATCGATTGCACAAAGGTCTCGAAGTACCAGTATTCCCAGCGGCCGTCGCGGCGCCAGGCGGAACCGAAATAGTTGTTGACGAGGAAGAGGGTTCCAAGGCTGTACCCGCCGAACAAGACCATCTGTGTGCCGATCCAGGCCACCGTCGGAACGGCGACCCGCGCAATGGTTGTCGCTACCCTGCGGAGGCGGCCAGGCGTATCTGTTGCACTGAGCTGAAAGCGCGCGACGTTGTAGCCGAGGACCAAGAGCAGTGTGTGCGCACCGCCGGGAAGTCGATACAGCCCCATGTGGGTGCAGACGATCAGCACGATCGCGAGTGCCCGGATCACCACGCTGGTGTCGAGGCGAGCCCATCGTTTTGATTCGCTCGGCTCGTGGTCGTTGGCCAGGGCATTCAGTTTGCTGACGCTCTGGAGGTGCCAGTCAGTGGGGAGCGTGCCGATGAGCGTCTCGAGCCGGATCGACATCTCGACGTAGCTGAACGAGTCACCCCCGAGCGAGGCAAATGTCTGTGTCGATGGTGAACTCACCGGCCCGATGATCGACTCGAATGCGTCTTGCACTGTGGCGTCTGTGCCGGTGTCTGCGCGCTGGATTGATCGCGCTGCGGTAGTAATGAACGCCAGGTCGATCTTGCCGGACAGTGTTCGTGGCCATGCAGGCAACGCGACGGCATCCAGCAGCGCCGGTGGGATGGCGACGAGTTGTGCGGTGGCGTCGAGCAGATCGGTGTCGTGGGTAACTGAACCGGTCGTTTCGTCGAGTCGGGCAATGACGATTCCTCTGTCGTCGCCGGTGCAGATCGCGGTGATACCGCAGCACGCCAGGTCGGTCTCGAGCTGATCGAGGTCCGTGCGCAGGCCGCGCACCTTGACGATGCGATTTGCCCGTCCAACGATTTCCAACAGCCCAGCGGCGTTGAACCGTGCGAGGTCCCCGGTCGGTAGTTCGTCGAAGTCGTGGCCCCGTGCGAGATCGTCGCCGCACGTTGCGTAACCCATCATCACGTTGGGTCCGCTGTAGACGATTTCACCGATGCCAGGCTCGGCGTCTCGAACGGGTCGCAACTCGATTGAGCCGCCAGGAATCGGTCGACCAATCGAACCGGGCCAGGTTCGCGCAGCGTCGGGGTCGAGGTAGGTCATTCGGGCTGTGGCTTCGGTTTGGCCGTACATAACGAACATGTCGAAGTCGTGTTGGTCGCCCAGGCTGACGAGCTGATCGACGGCTGCCGGGTCGAGGCGACCTCCGGCCTGGGTCACGTAGCGCAGCGACGAGGCGCCAAGCCGTTCGAGGCCGGTGGCGCGCTGGCGGTCAAGTAACTCGAATGTGTACGGGACGCCGGCGAGGCCAGTGACGTTCCACTTGTCGACCGCTGCCCAGAAGCAGGGGTCGACGACCGCAGTCTCTGTCAGCACGACGGAGGCTCCGACAGCCAGATGCGATGTGAGCACCGACAGGCCGTAGCAGTAGTGCAGCGGCAGCGAGGTGATTGCCCGATCATCCGTGCCGAGTGCGAGGTAGTCGGCAATGGCGAGTGCATTGGACGTCACGGCGGTCTTCGAGAGTCGAACCAGCTTGCTCGTGCCAGTCGTGCCCGACGTGCTCATCAGCAGTGCCAGATCAGGATGGATGGCGTCAGGTGTGGTGTCGCCGAACCGTGCTCGGAGTTGTGCCGCTGCGGTGGCGTCGGGCGCGAGCGCGACGGGATTCCCGATGTTCAGAGCGGCCAAAAACTTGACCACGGTATCGAGGTCGGGGCGGGCCACGATTACTTCGACATGCCGTTGGTTCGTGCCGTAGTCGGCGATCTGATCGGCAACGCGTGCAGCGAGTTCGTCGTATGCGATAACGCGATCTCTGGCAATCACGGCAGGGCGGGCACCGAAGGATCGCAAATGCTGGAGCGTCAGGGCCGTCAGCGTTGCGCTGGGCCGGGGCACGCAGAGAGTTGGCTCGGCGACACGTATGACCTCGTCCAGACTCACGGCCCGAAAGGTAACGCCACTCGATGTTGTAAAGCAACCCTAACTTTGCGGAGGTCCGCTGGTCGGGCTGGTCAGGACGCGGCGAGGGCCTGCACGAAGTCGGCCCAGAGGTCGTCGACCTGTTCGCAGCCAACACTCAAGCGGATGAGCGTCGGAGGGATCCGTTCCTGACCAGGAATCACCGCGCGCCGTTCCATTGTGGTTTCGACGCCACCGAGGCTGGTTGCATGGTTGACCAGTTCCATCCGGTTACACACGTCGGTTGCGCGCTCGCCGGCGCCGGTGGTCTCGAACGACATCATGGCGCCGAAGCCGGTCATGAACGTCGCTGCGACGGCATGCGTTGGGTGGCTCGGCAGGCCCGGATACAGCACACGGCTGATCTCCGGATGCGCTTCAAGCCGAATTGCTAATTCCATGGCGTTTTGCTGTGCTCGTTCCATCCGCAGTGCCATGGTGCGCGCCCCACGGATCGTCAGGAACGCTTCCATCCCGCCGATCGTGGCCCCGTACAGGAGGCGCCTGTGGCGGAACTCCTCGAGCAGTTCGTCGTTTCGGGTAATCAATACCCCGGCCAGGAGGTCGGAGTGGCCGCCGATGAATTTCGTGGCCGAGTGCATGACGACGTCGGCACCGAGGTCGAGTGGCTGCTGGTTGAGCGATGTCGCAAAGGTGCTGTCGACCGCGACGATCGTGCCGTCGCGACGCGGTGCCGCGCAGATGGTTGGCAGGTCAGCCACCGTCATCAGCGGATTTTCCGGCGTCTCCAGCCAGACGAGATCGCAGGTTTGTAGCGCGTCGAGCCACGCTGGGGTGTCGGCCTGATCGAGCCTGAGCACGCTCCACCGACCTTGGGCTTCGCCTTCGTTGATGATGCCGGCAACGCCGTGGTACGGGTCGACAGGCACGGCGATGGTGGAGCCCACGGGCAGTCGAAGGAGGATGACGGCGGCGGCCGCCATCCCCGATGCGAACGACAGCGCCTTACCGTTTTCCATGCCGCCGAGGAGTTCTTCGAGTGCGTCCGACGTCGGGGTACCGTCTGATCGGCTGTACAGCCGGTCGTCGGGGAGGTAGAAGTTCGAGGCCAGCACCGGCGCCACGTTGAGCGGCTCACCTGGTGTGCGGTTGCGCCCGGCAGCGATCAGCCAGGTCTCGGGTGTCCAGTCGTTCATCGCGGCAGGCTACGGCCGTGCGCCGCGGTCGGCTCAACGCGATGGTCACGTCAGGCCGGTTCGGCAGGCTGGTGAGGCGACCCAGCAAATTCGATCGATGCCCTGCTCCCGACTCTCGAACCCGGCGCCGACCTACCGGTGGGTGAGGCGCACGCACTCGTTGTTGGAACACATTGCGGCGTCCGGGTGCTCGGACCTGCCGTGAACGACACGTTCTGGATCACCGACGAAGCAGCCCCGCCCGGTGACTGGATGCCTGCCGAATGGGCAGAGGCCATCGAAGGCGGGCAAGAGCTGATCGTGCTCGAAGTGGTGCTCTCCGACGGCGCTACCAATCTGAGTGCGACGGCTGAGGGTGTGTCGGTGAGGTACCGCCCCGTCGCGAAAGACGATGAGGTGCCTGGTTGCATGTAGCCCGAGTTCAGCGCCTTCGGGAACGCCTCTCCGCTCTGAGCATCGATCGAATTTAGACGAACATACGATCTAGTCGAGATTATTTAACGAACACGTGTATACTAAAATATGTCACTAACCGCCGAGTTGCATTGCGATGCGTGCGAGGTTGACACCTCGGTCAATGACATCGTTGGCGTGCTCAACTCCCAGCACGCGGCGCTGGTCGATCGGGTTGTGGTGTTGTTGGCTGACGAGCGGTTGTGGGCCGGCGAAGGCATGACGTCGATGTCGGCGTGGGTTGCGTGGCGAGCTGGGATGTCGCCGGCAATGGCCCGCTCAGTCGTGGCGATTGCCGAACGAGTCGCGGAGCTTCCTGCTTCGATCGAGGCGTTCCGGCGCGGTGAGCTGTCGCTCGATCAGATGGCGACGATTGCTCGGAACGCGCCGGCGTGGGCTGATGTGCAGTCCCGTGATTACGCAATCGTGCTGACCGTCACGCAGTTGCGTCATGTGCTGCAGAAGTATCCGTTCCCTGTGCTCGACGAAGACGGCTGCGAAGTTCCCGATGCCGACCCGGATGCTCCTGAGTCTCCCGAGTCTCTTGATGACGAAGCCGACACCGAGGCCAAGGCCGCGGTTGACTCAGCGAAGTCGCCCGATTCCGGGTCGGCGTCAGAGCGTTCGTCGGTCGAAGAGTTTGTGTCGCTGTGGCAAGACGACGACGGATCGTTCCGTCTCTCTGGTCGCCTCGACGCCGATGCGGGGATGATCGTGCAGGCTGCACTCGAT